>JBFIDS010000440.1:0-3498 GCA_041603715.1 Paraconexibacter sp.
AGACCCCCGGCGGCGGCGGCCACGGCCCGCCCGACACCGACCGCGACTAGCATCGCGACGATGAACGTCGCGTTCCTCGGCCTGGGGATCATGGGCTCCCGGATGGCCGTCCACCTCGTCCGCGCCGGCCATCACGTGGTCGTCTGGAACCGCACCGCGGCGACCGCCGCGTCGTGGGCCTCCGAGTACGGCGGCGAGGCGGCCGGAACGGCGGCGGACGCCGGCCGTGACGCCGACGTCGTCGTGACGATGGTCGTGGACGGCCCGCAGGTCGAGGAGGTCCTCCTCGGCGAGCACGGCGCGGCCCGGCACGCCCCCGAGGGGACGCTCTTCGTCGACATGTCGACGATCGCGCCGTCCGACAGCCGGCGCATCGCCGCGCGTCTCGGCGAGCGAGGGATGCGATTCCTCGACGCGCCGGTGACGGGGTCCTCGCCGAAGGCCGCGGACGGGACCCTCACGATCATGGTGGGCGGGGAGGTCCCCGACCTCGACCGGGCCCGCCCCCTCCTCGACGCGATGGGGTCCCGCGTCGTCCACGCGGGACCGACCGGTCACGGGTCGATGGTGAAGCTGCTCAACAACACGATGGCGGCGATCAACACGCTCACCGTCGCCCAGGCGCTCGTCGCCGGTGCGGCGACCGGGGTCGATCTCGACGCGCTCGTCGAGGTCGCGGGCTCAGGTTCGGGCGGATCGCTCGTGCTCGACCTCAAGGCGGGCCCGATGCGTGAGCACGACTACACGACGCTCTTCAAGCTCGACCACATGCTCAAGGACGTCCGGCTCTGCCTCGAGGAGTGCCAGGCCGCCGGGGTCCCGTTCCCGCTCGCCGGACTCGCGCGCGATGCGCTCGTCGCCGGGCGCGGACGGGGGTTCGGAGAGGCCGATTTCGCCGCGCTCCTCGAGGCCGTCGAGGGGGCCGCGGGCGTCCGGCTGTGACGAGCACACGGGCGCCGGCGGCGCTCGCCGACCGGTCCGCCCCGTTTGGCCACCCGGTCGACCTCACGAGCGCCAACGCGCCACGTAATCGCTCCTGGATACTGCCAATTTCCAGGGAAAGTTGGCAGGTTGGGCGTTCATTTGCGAACATCCTTCACATCCCGCGTCGTCGTCCGCTCGCTCGGACACGCTCCGCGGGATCAACTTTGTCATCCCTCTCTCCCTGAACCTTCTCCTATGCCTATTGCATTCAAGGAATGGGCGGTCACCGTCCGCGCTCTCGCCGAAGGTGAGCAGCTTCTCACCCTGCGAAAGGGCGGCATCCGCGAGCCGCAGAAGCACTTCCAGCTCGAGTACGACCGCTTCTTCCTCTATCCGACATTCGACCACCAGAAGAACGACCTCGTCCGGGATTCGCACCTTCCCGAGATGCGTCGCGCCCTCGAGGAGGGCGTGTGGGCCGAGGGCGAGCCGCCCGTGCACGCGCTAACGCGTGACGGAGGCATCGCCCAGCCCGAGCGCGTCCGGATCCGGGCATGGGCCGAGATCGCCGGTCACTTCACGATCGAGGATCCGCGGATCGTCAACGAGCTGTCGCCGTTCTACGTCTGGACGACCGACTACGCCGAGAAGCGGCTGGCCTGGAAGCGCCGTCACCCGCTCCACGTGCTGCTGCTCCGCACGTACCGGATCCCGCGACCCGTCACCGTGAAGGTGCGCGACGACTTCGGTGGGTGCCGCTCGTGGCTCGAGATCAACCGCGACCTCCCGTTCGAGGGCACGCCGGTGCTCTCCGACGACGAGTTCGGCCGTGCCGCGGAGACGATCAGCGCCATCTGCGACGGCAAGGTCCCCGCCCTCGCCTAGCCGCCTCGAGGCCGCTGGTCGCCCGGTGGGCCTCACACAGCAGTCATCGGCCGCGCAGAGCGTGGCGGCCGCCGAGCACGCCCTCGTCATCGGAATCGGTGGCGGGGGCGATGTCGTGGGGGCCCTCGCGTTCGCGCTCGCTGCCCGTGCGCTCGGCACGCGCTGCACGATCGGCGGCCTCACCTGGGAGCGCCGGCCGATCGATCCCCTCCCCGGCCCCCGGGAGATGAGGGAGATCTCCGACCCCGTGGAGATCCTCCACCCCGCCGTCGCTCTCGCGGGCCCCGCGACGAGGGGCCCTGGCGATGTCGCGTTCGCCGAGAGCCGGATGGCCGGCGTCCTCGGGGAGCCGACCGTCCTCGTCGACCCCAACCCCTCGCCCTCGGTCGTCGCCGACGGGCTCGCGGACGCCGCGGCCCGCCTCGGCTGCGATCTCGTCGTTCTCCTCGACGTCGGCGGGGACGTGCTCGCCCACGGGGACGAGGCGGGGCTCGCGAGCCCGCTCGCCGACGCGCTGCTCCTCGCGACCGCGCCGGGCCTCGCGGCCCGTGACGTCGCGACGCTCGCCGTCGTCTTCGGTGCCGGCTGCGACGGGGAGCTGACCCCCGCCGAGGTCGCCGCCCGCCACGACGAGGTCACCGCGGCCGGCGGCGACCTCGGGGACGTCCCCCGGCCCCCGGACGCGCTCGACCTCCTCGAGGACGCCATTCGCGCGGTGCCGACGGAGGCGAGCGCCATGGCCGTGCGGTGCGCGCGCGGAGAGCGCGGCACGATGTCGATCCGGTCCGGCCGGCGCACGGTCGAGCTCACGCCCGACGGCGGACGGCTGCGCTGCGTCGATCCGCTGGTCGCGATGCGCAGCGCGGCACGGCTCGCGACCGCGGTCCACGGGACGAGCGGGCTCCTCGACGCCCATCGCACGCTCACGGCGCTGGGGATCCGCACCGAGCTCGCCTACGAGCTCGACGCGGCCCGGGAGGACTGAGCCCGTGCCGTGGGTCGAGACGACGAGCCCGCACTTCGCCGCCCGTCACGAGCTCGTCGACGAGGACGACGTCGCGTCCGTCCTCGAACTGCTCGAGGACACCCGCGAGCGGCTCGGCGCGGCGTTCGGCGGGGCGCCCGACGAGGTCTCGGTCATCGTCCACGGCTCCCCGCTCGCGCTCGCCCTCGCCCAGCCCTACGTGCCGGTCGCCCAGCAGCTCACCGCACCCGCCGCGCGCCGCTACCTCGCCGGCTGGGTCACGGCGAGGGAGATCCACATGCTCGCCCCTCGGCGGCTGGAGGCGCGCGCCTCGAGCGTCCCGGGCTCCCGTGAGATGGCGCTGCTCGCGCCGGCCGGCCTCTACGCGCAGCTCCTCGTCGGGCACCACAACCCCCAGCTCCCCCCGCCCTGGCGACCCCGCCGGACGTGGCGGGCGCTGCGCTGGGCGTGGCTCGCGTTCGGCGCAGGCCAGTACCTCGGCGGCCAGACCGCGTTCGCCCGCCCCGCGATCGCCCGCCGCATGCGGGAGGGTGGCAAACCCCACTTCCCGCCCGGCCCGCGGGACGCGCTGCTCCTCGGCGGCACCGTCCTCGACCTCCTCGGGCGCGAGCACGGTCCCGAGACGGTCGTCCGGCTCGTCCGCGATCTCGACGCCGGCGGGCCCGAGGCCGCGCTGCGTCACGCCTTCGGCCGCGACGTCGTCG
>JBFIDS010000441.1:0-3497 GCA_041603715.1 Paraconexibacter sp.
GAGCTGGCGGCCCTCATGGGCGGCGAGAGCGAGGGCGTCACGTTCGCGTCCCGCCCGCCGACGGTCATCCTCATGTCGGGCCTGCAGGGCTCGGGCAAGACGACCGCCACCGCGAAGCTCGCCCGGCTCCTCAAGGAGGAGCACGGCTCGTCGGTCGCCGTCGCCGCCTGCGACGTCTACCGCCCGGCCGCGGTCGACCAGCTCGTGAAGGTCGGGGGTCAGGCCGGTGCGGCGGTCTACGAGCAGGGGACCGACAAGAACCCGGTCGAGATCGCGCGCTGGGCGCTCGACCAGGCCAAGCGGGACGGCAAGGACGTCCTCATCGTCGACACCTCCGGCCGCCTGCACGTCGACGAGAAGCTCATGCAGGAGCTGAAGGACATCCGCTCGGCGGTGAAGCCCGACACGATCCTGCTCGTCGTCGACGCGATGACCGGCCAGGACGCGGTGAACGTCGCCGAGCAGTTCGCCGAGGCGGTCGAGTTCGACGGCGTCGTCATGTCGAAGCTCGACGGCGACGCCCGCGGCGGCGCCGCGCTCTCCGTCAAGGCGGTCACCGGCAAGCCGATCCTCTTCGCCTCCACGGGCGAGAAGCTCGACCAGTTCGAGCGCTTCCATCCCGACCGGATGGCGCAGCGCATCCTCGGCATGGGCGACGTCATGTCGCTCATCGAGAAGGCCGAGTCGCAGTTCGACGAGGACCAGGCCAAGGAGCTCGAGCGCAAGCTGCGCCGCAACGAGTTCACGCTGGAGGACTTCCTCGAGCAGCTCCGGCAGATTCGCAAGATGGGCCCGCTCTCCTCGCTGCTCGGGATGATCCCCGGGTTCGCCGGGCAGCAGATGAAGAACATGAAGGTCGACGAGCGCGAGCTCGACCGCATCCAGGCGATCATCCTGTCGATGACCCCCGAGGAGCGCCGCCGGCCGGAGCTCATCAAGGGCTCGCGCCGGCTGCGGATCGCGAAGGGGTCCGGCACGTCGGTCCAGGCCGTCAACCAGCTCGTCAAGCAGTTCGCGCAGATGCGCAAGGTCATGCAGCAGCTCGGCAAGGGCAAGATGCCCGACATGGCCGCGCTCATGCGCCAGGGACGCTGAGCGCCGTCCACCGCGGGAGCCGCGGGCGCCCGGACGGCGTCGCGGGCCCCCGATCGTCTACCCTGACGAGCCGACTTTCCGAAGACTCCGAGAGGAACTCAGTGGCTGTACGACTCAGGCTCACCCGCGTGGGCGGCAAGAAGGATCCGGTCTGGCGCGTCGTCGTCGCCGACCAGCGCTCGCCGCGCGACGGCCGTGTCATCGAGACGGTCGGGCAGTACAACGCGCAGACCGAGCCCTCGACGATCGTCCTCAAGGAGGACCGCATCCGCGAGTGGCTCGACAAGGGCGCTCAGCCGACCGAGACGGTCCGCAAGCTCCTCAAGACGCAGGGCATCCAGGCCTAGCGACCGATGGCCGAGACCGAGATGCGCGAGCTCCTCGAGTCGCTCACGCGGCGGCTCGTCGAGCACCCGGACGAGGTCTCGGTCGAGCAGTTCACCGAGGACGACGGCACGCTCGTCCTCGAGCTCGCGGTCGCCGACGACGACTACGGTCGGGTCATCGGCCGCGGTGGCCGGACGGCGAACGCGCTGCGGACCGTCGTGAAGGCCGCGGCCGTCCGCGACAACCGCCGCGTCCTCGTCGACATCGTCGATTGAGCGACACCGCCGCGTCCACGGACTGGCTCAGCGCGGGGCGCGTCGGCCGACCGCACGGCCTCGACGGCTCCTTCCACGTCACGCGCCCCCGTCCCGTGCTCCTCGAGGCGACCGACGACATCCGTGTCGCCGGCCGACCGGCCCGGGTGCAGCGCCGCGCCGGGACGTCCTCCCGGCCGATCCTGCGCCTCGACGTCGCGTCGAGCCGGGAGGCCGCCCTCGCGTTGCGGGGGGAGGATGTGTGGGTCCACCGGGACCATCTCCCGCCGCTCGGGGAGGACGAGTTCTGGCCCGAGGACCTCGCCGGGTGCGAGGTGCGCGACGGGTCGCGCCTCGTCGGCGTCGTCCGGGCGATGCGGGAGCTGCCGTCCTGCGAGGTCCTCGAGGTCGCGCGCGAGGGTCGTGACGACCTGCTCGTCCCGATGGTGCGCGATGCGGTCCGTGCCGTGGACCTCGCGCGTCGGACCATCGACGTCGACCTCGTCTTCCTCGGGGAGGACGGGGACTGATGCAGTTTGACGTCGTCACGCTCTTCCCGGACTGGTTCGACTGGTTCCGCGAGCAGCGCCACGTGGCGAACACGCTCGCCGGCGGCCACGAGCTGCGCACGCTCAACCCACGCGACCACACGCCGCTCAGCGGCCGTCAGGTCGACGACACGCCGTTCGGCGGCGGGGCCGGCATGGTCCTGCGCGTCGACGTGATGGACGCCGCGCTGCGGGCCTTCTACGGGACGGACCCCGCCGACCTGCGGAACCAGCGCCGGGTCATCGCGCTCACCCCCGGGGGGAGGGTCCTCGACGACGACTACGTCGACGAGCTCGCCGCCGAGCCGGCGGTGACGCTGCTCTGCGGTCGCTACGAGGGCTTCGACGAACGGATCGTGCAGCACTTCTGCTCCGACACGCTCTCGATCGGCCGCTACGTCCTCGCGGGCGGCGAGCTCGCGGCGATGGTCGTCGCGGACGCGGTGCTGCGCAAGCTCCCAGGAGCGCTCGGGCACCCCGACTCCGCGAAGGAGGAGTCGTTCTCCGCCGCGCTGGGCGGCAACCCCGAGTACCCGCACTACACCCGCCCGGCGGAGTACCGCGGCTGGCGCGTCCCCGAGGTGCTCCTCTCCGGCCACCACGAGGAGATCCGCAACTGGCGCCGCGCCCGCAGCGACGAGCGAGGCTCCGTCCAGCCGTAGCGCGCGGGGCTCCGGGTTGACCCCGCCGTCCCCCGGCGGAGTGGGCGGAGGCCGTCTTCCGCTAGCATTGCCGACCGCGCGTCGACTGGGGCCTCGTCCGCGCGCACCTCCCACCGCGCCCCCACTCCCTTCGCTATGAGCACCGTCATCGACTCCATCGAGCGCGCCCAGCTGCGCCGTGTCCCCAACTTCCAGCCCGGTGATCGGGTGAAGGTCCACTTCCAGGTCGTCGAGGGCACCCGCCGGCGTACGCAGGTCTTCGAGGGCGTCGTCCTCAAGCGTCAGGGCCATGGCGCGCGGGAGACGTTCACCGTCCGCAAGCAGTCCTTTGGCGTCGGCGTGGAACGTACGTTCCCGGTCCACTCGCCGAAGATCGAGAAGATCGAGGTCCCGGCCCGCGGCGACGTCCGGCGCGCCAAGCTCTACTACCTCCGCGACCGTGTCGGCAAGCGCGCCCGGGTCCGCGAGAAGAGCTACGTCGGGCCCGAGGAGGTCGTGCAGCCCGGACTCGTGCACGACCCGGCCGCCGAGGCCGAGGCGCAGGCCGCTGCGGCCGAGGCCGCCGAGGCGCTCGAGGCGGAGGCCACCGCGGTCGAGGCCGTGGAGGCCGA
>JBFIDS010000442.1:0-3480 GCA_041603715.1 Paraconexibacter sp.
TCGGCGTCAGCCGCCGCCAGCCCCGTGGCGGCCGCGCACCCGGCCGCGCGCCGGTCACACGGGCGCGGCGCGCGGAGGTCCCGACGAGCGTGACGGACCGCCGTCGGGCGCTGTCGAGCGCGACGCGCAGATGACCGCCCCCGGTGACGCACCAGCGCCACGCGCTCCGCCCCCGTCGGTCCGGGGCGCCGAGCAGGGTGCGCGCACGGCGCGCCGTCGTTCCGACACGCAGGCCGGAGACGGCTGAGCCCCGCGTACCCCACGTCGCCGGCAGGCAGCGCGCCCGCTCGGCGCTCAGGGCGGGTGACGCGAGGACGTCCTTCGCGCAGAACCGCTCCGTCACCCATCGACGCTCGGCGTACATGCGCGTCTGGTCACGGAAGAACGGCGACGTGGGGTCGCTCGACTGCGAGTACGCGAGGAGGGTCGCCGTCGGCGGGCACGCCCCTCGCAGCTCGCTCGCCATGAGGAACGTCGCACCGTGGGGGATCTCGGGGAAGCCGCGTGCCGGATCCCATTCGACGTTCATCGCGTTGAAGACGCCGGTGTCCCCGTTGCCGCCGTGCATCCCGAGTCGCTCGCCTCCGCGCCCGTCGACCTGGACCTCGCCGAGCGGTGCGTCGAGCGCGATGCCCGCGCGACGCAGGTCGCCCACCGCATCGCCCAGGGCGAGCGCGACGACGGGGTTGGCGGTCGCCAGCCGCCGCGGCGTGCCGACCGGATCGGCGACGTCGAAGCCGTCGGTCCACGTGAGCGCGGCGGGCGCGCCGCCCCCGACGACGTTGTCCCCCGGCAGCGGCGGCTTGAACGCGCGCTGGGCGAAGCGCCGGAAGAGGATCGCGCCACGGCTGTCCTCTCGCTCGCGCCGGTCCCATGCGGCGAGCACCTCGCACGCCTGGCCCTTGTCGATCGCCACACCGGACCGGGTCGGCAGGGCCGGCAGTGACTGGCAGAGCCCGACGAGGTCGTCGACGACGAGCTCGGCGGCACCGTTGCGGTCGTTGAACTGCATTTCCTGGAGCGACTCGCGGGAGAACGGCAGGCCCTCGCGGACCATCCGCAGGGCGAGCCGCGTGCGCAGGGAGCGCTCGCTGCGCTCCGAGCCGACGATGCGCGGGAATCCCTCCAGGGGCGCCGCCGGGTTCGTCAGCCAGTGCGAGTCGTTGGAGTTCGCCACGTAGTCGGGCCGCTGGAGGAACGGCAGCCGTGACGGCCCGAAGATCCCGGGGACGACGCTGTCGGCGTCGGTCCCCCAGCGGCACGCCGAGCGCGACCCGTCGAGTATGGGGAGCCGCAGGAGCGTGAACGTCCCGAGCCCAAGGGTGCCCGCACACGTCGTCGCCTTCGTGTCGTCGACGTGCGGGGTCACGGAGGCGTCGGCGAACAGCGTGCGGCCCTTGGCGTCGGCGCCGACCGTCGTCGCCCACGGGAGGCCCTGGTGCGTGCGGATCGCCCGCTCGAGCGCGGGCACGTCCTGTGCGCGGTGCACGTCGTAGAAGTGGTTGAGGAAGCGCAGGTTCTCCGCGTTGGCGTCCTGGAACGACGTCGCGCTCACCGGCGTCCACGGGAACAGCGGCAGGTCGAGCAGCTCGGTGAGGACCGGTCCGTACTCGGTGGACCAGAGGGTGCGGCTCACCTCGCCGACCGACCCGTCGGGGCGCTTGACCGGCACCGTGATGCGCCGGCTCGTCATCTCCCGGCGCTGCCCGTCGACGAGGTACGAGGTCGGTGAGCCGGGCACGAGCTTCACCTCGACGGGCGTGAAGCGGAAGGCCGAGGACGTGGTGTGGCTCCACGCGAGCCCCCGGGTGTGACCGATGAGGACGAGCGGGACCCCGATGAACGTCGCCCCGGTGACGTCCATCCGCCCCGGGATCGTCAGCTGCGCCTGGAAGAAGCGGTAGTCGCCCTTCCACGGCAGGTGCGGGTTGCCGAGCACCATCCCCGCGCCCGACCGCGTGCCCTCGCGCCCGAGTGCGATCGCGTTGGATCCGGTGCCGCCGAGGCCGAGTCGGTCCCCGAGCTCGCGGATCGCGGTCGTCGTCTCCGCGGCCGACCGGGCGCGCGGCGCCGCGGCTCCTGGCAGAGGCGGCTGCGCCTGACCGATCCCCGAGATCGCCAGGCCACCACCCGCCAGCGACGCGAGCTGGAAGAAGCGTGCGTAGGCGAGGTCCTCGGTGATCGGCTTCACCCATCCGGCGTCGCGGCACCGCGGGTCGCGGATCCCGTCGCGGCGGGCGACGCGGACCGCCGCGTTGTAGCCGGCGACATACCCACGCACGAGGGCCTGCACCTCGGGCCGCACGCCGACCGGGGGCGGGGTGCGCAGAAGCCGCCGGGTCGTGCCCGACGCGAGGACCTGGCGGTAGTAGAGGTCGCTGTCGAGGTTCGAGTGCCGCGCCTTGTTGGCGTGGAACACGAAGGTCCCGTCGGGACCGAACCAGCGGGAGCGCTCCCCCGCGACGGTGACGTAGGCCTCGGCGAGCAGGCACAGGTGGTCGCGGGTGACGGCGAGTCCGTAGCCGTAGCCGAGGCCCTCATCATCGTCGGCGGTGATGTGTGCGATGCCGTGCTCCGTGCGGTGCACGAGCGCGCCGGGTTGCGCAGCCGCGGCCGACCCGGTGAGGGCGACGCCCGTCGCGACGACCACGGCAAACGCCCTCAGCAGCCTCACGCGCGAGAGCCTAGCCGCGTCGGGCGGGAAGGAGGCGGATCCCGCGACTCCCGGCTGCACGATCTCCGGGGCCGGGCGCGCGCGGGGCGGTGAGCCGGGCGCGCGACCCGGATCGCCGTCAGCTCGTTGCGCTCGCGAGCTCGCGCCTCAGCTTCATGTCGCCGATGAGCGCCCCCGGAGGACCGCCGGTCACGACGACGATCGCGGGGAACCACCACCCCCAGCGGCCCTCGCCCGCGCCCTTGACGACGAGGTAGACCTGCGCGATGAAGCCGATGCCGTGGATCGGGCCGAGGATCGAGACCCCGCTGTCGCTGTCGGCGATGACGGACGCGTAGAGCAGCGCGATGAGGAGGAGGAAGTCCGCGAGGGCGACGTAGCGGACGACGTCGAGCTGGCGCCGGGTCTGGGCGGGGTCGGGCATCGCGACATCGTAGGGCGAGGGACGCGGCACGGGCGCCCCACCCGCGGGGTCCCGTCGTGCCGCGCGCCCCGGCCGGCGCTCGCCGCCGCTCACCAGCCCCAGGTCCCCGGCGCGCCCTTGAACGGGCCGCGGATGTCGGAGGTGATCCAGCCGCCGTAGAAGTCCCCGGCCTGCGCCTCGACGAGCTCGTCGTCGAGGCGGCACGCGTCCATCCGGCCGGGGTAGACGCTCACGTGGTCGCGCAGCGCGGCGAAGGCGGCGACGGGCGCCGGATAGGACCAGCCCGCGGCCTCGGCCACCCGGCCGTCCGCCCCGACGACGTCGTGGTACGTCGCGGTCCCCTTCCACTCGCAGTGCGTGCGCCGGGCCGCGGAGGGGCGCA
>JBFIDS010000443.1:0-3477 GCA_041603715.1 Paraconexibacter sp.
CAGCGGTCGATCTTCGCGCCCAGCTCCTCGTCGAAGCCCTGCTCGAGCGCCGCCTCCAGGCGGACGGACCGGCAGCGCCGGCAGTCGTGGTAGCGGGCGCAGCGCAGCCGCACGACCTCGGTCGTCACCGGGTCCAGCGACGAGGCGCGGACCGCCGCGGCGGAGAACGCGTCGATGGCGTCGTCGATCTCGGTTCCGTACCAGTGGGCGTGGGCCTCCTGCGGGAGCGGGATGCGGGTCGCGGGGCTCATGCCGTCGCCTCCGCTCCGCCGAGGACGACCCGACCCGCGATCTCGATGCGCATCGTCATCTCCAGTGCGTAGAGCGCGGCCACGTAGCGGTAGACGTCGACGGGTCCGGCGTGCGCGAGGAGCGCGTCGACGTGCGCGTCCGTCGTCCCGGCGACGGAGAACACGAACTGGTCGGTGAACGCCATGAACGCCTGCTCGCGGTCCGTGAGCTCGCGGGTCGCGACGGGGTCGTCCTCCCCCTCCAGCATCGCGGCGACCCGCCGGCGGCACAGCTCGAGCAGGTCGGGGTCGGCCGCCCTCCATGCGGCGCGGGTCATCTCGTCCAGCGCGGCGGCCGTCTCCGGCTGCGCCGCGTGACGGGGGCTCTCGGTGCTCATCATGCGGGACTCCCTCGTGCTCATGGGGCAGGGTCGAACTCGATGTGGACGTGCTGGTAGCCGCGCGCCGAGAACCCGGGGTTCAGCGCGAGGTCCTCCTCCGGCGCGAGCCGGATGTTCTCGAGGCGGCCGAGCAGCGTCTGGAACGCGACGATCCCCTCGACGCGGGCCATCTCGGCACCCGCGCAGAAGTGGATGCCGTGGCCGAACGTGAGGTGCTTGCGGACGTTGGGACGGTGGAGGTCGAAGGTCCGCGGGTTCGGGAAGACGTCCTCGTCCTGCCCGGCCGCCGACCACATGGGGATGACCATGTCGCCCTCGGGGATCTCCTGGCCGTCGATCTCGGCGCCCGCCTTCGCGACGCGGAACGTGCAGTGGATCGGGCCGTCGAAGCGCAGGACCTCCTCGATGAACGCCGGGATGAGCGAGTGGTCCGCGCGGACCTCCGCCATCACCTCCGGGTGCTGGATGAGGACGACGAGGCCGTTGCCGATGAGGTTCGTCGTCGTCTCGTTGCCGGCGAGGAGCAGCTGGCTGATGATCGGCAGCAGCTCCGCGGTGGTGAGACGACGCGGTGCGCCCGGCTCGGCCCCCACGTCGTCGCCGGCGATCTCGGCGTTGGCGAGGTCGCTGAGCAGGTCGTCCCGCGGCGTGACCCGGCGCTCCTCGATGCGGGGGATCATGTACTGCTGGAACTCGATCACGGCGCGGGCGACCTCGGCCCGCCGCTCGTTGTCGAGCACGTCGAGGTTGCCCGCGATCATGCAGTCCGACCAGTACTTGAACGCCGGCATGTCGGCGCGGTCGACGCCGAGCGTGTCGGAGATGACGGTGAGCGGCAGGCCGATGCCGAACTGGGTGTGCAGCTCGCAGCGGCCGTCGGCGATGAACCTGTCGACGAGCTCGTCGGCGATCTCGCGCATCTTCGTCTCGAGCTGACGGACGCGGCGCGGGTTGAGCGCCTTGTTGACGAGCGCCCGGTGCCGCGTGTGGGCGGGCGGGTCGGCGGTGAACAGCGCGTTGTCCATGGGGTGGTACTGCTCCAGCAGCGCCTCGACCTCGGCGGAGAGCGGCTCGGGGCTGACGCCCATGTGCCGCGGCCCGCCCTCCCCCGCGATGCTCGACGAGAAGCGCCGGGTGTCGAGCGCGAGCGCGTACACCTGGGCGTAACGGCCCACGAGCCACCCCAGCGCCGGCTCCTCGCGGATGCCGCCCTCGGCGTGCAGGTCGGCGTAGAACGGGTAGGGGCACTTCGCCGTCTCCGGGTCCGCGAGCCTCTCCCGGCTCCTCGCGACTCCCGTCGCATCTTCGCGGACGTCAGTCATGAGCTTCTCCTGGCTGCGTACATGGTCCCGACCGTACGGACGACGCGGCCGTCGGCGCCCGCGATCACCTCGGGCCCTTGTCGAGAGCTACGACGGCTGTGCACGGCCACAAGCGCCCGACCGCGCTCGGTTGTCCCACCCGGGACCGCCGTCGAGGATGGACTCTCCCCCGCAGGACCGAACGAGGAGGCACCACCGTGGCCCGCATCGCCCCCGCCGCACCCGAGCAGTACGAGCCGATCTTCGGCGCCGACGCGCCGCTGAACCTGCGCATCCACGCCAACCGCCCGGAGCTCGCGACCGCGTTCGCCACGTTCGCGACGGCTGTGATGTTCGAGAGCAGCCAGCTGCCCGCCCGGCTCGTCGAGCTCGTGCGTTTGCGAATCGCGTTCCACAACCAGTGCCGCAGCTGCATGGCGATCCGCTACTCGCCGGGCGCCGAGGCGGGAGTCGACGAGGACCTCGTCTGCTCGCTGGAGAAGCCGCACGAGGCCGATGACCTCACCGACGCCGAGCGCGCGGCGATCGGCTACGCGGACCTCTTCGCGACGAACCACCTCGCGATCGACGACGCGACCTACGACGGGCTGCGCGAGCACTTCACCGAGCCGGAGATCGTCGAGCTCGGTGTCCTGTGCGCGCTGTGCACGGGCTTCGGCCGCCTCGACTCGAGCTGGGACATGGTCGACGAGCTGCCCGAGCGCTTCCGCCGCCGCGGCGTCACGGTGACGCCGTGGGGCGAGGGCGACGTGATCCGCGCCTGAATCGCCGCCCCCGGCGGTGACCGTCATTCCTGGGCGGTCCTGACCGCCCACGAATGACGGTCGATCGCGCCGCGGGCCCGGCCGGGCCCGAGCTGCGACGTCAGGCGCTGTAGCCGCCGTCGACGGCGATGACCTGGCCGCTGATGTACGTCGCGTCCGAGGAGGTGAGGAAGTCGACGAGCGCGGCGACCTCCTCGGGCTTGCCCATGCGCCCGAGCGGCGTCTGGGCCATGCAGCTCGCGATGACCGACTTCGCGGTCTCGTCGACCTCGAACGAGGTGAGGACGATGCCGGCGTCGATGACCCCCGGCGCGACGCCGTTGATGCGCACGTTGTGCTCACCGGCCTCCCGCGCCGCCTGTCGCAGGATCCCGGAGACGGCGGTCTTCGGGATCCCCGACATGCCGTCGTTCTCGAGCGTGCGCAGGATCGCCGTGGTGAGGAACAGCACGATGCTGCCGCCGCCGGAGGCCCGCAGGGCGTCCGTCGCGTGGCGCACGACGTTGAAGGAGCCGTAGACGTCGGCGTCCATGATCCGCTTGAAGTCCTCGTCGGTCACGTCCTCCAGCGCGCACAGCGGGATCGCCGGGCCGGTCGCCGAGACGACCCCGTCGAGCTGGCCCCAATCCTCGACCGCCTTGGCGATGAAGGCCTTGACGGAGGCGCCGTCGGTCATGTCGACCTGGGCGCTCGTCGCGCGCCCGCCGGCCTCGGTGACCGCCCGCACGAGCTCCTCGGCCTTCTCCGCGTTGGAGCGGTA
>JBFIDS010000444.1:0-3476 GCA_041603715.1 Paraconexibacter sp.
CGGCGGACGGCCCGTCCCTTGTCGATCGCGCCGTCGTCCGGTACGGTCGGCGCGTCATGAAGAACGCGTTCCTGTAGTCGCTCCGCACGCCCCGCGCCCACCGCTCGGTGGGCCCGCGTGCCGTCCGACCGCCGCGCTCATGACGTTCTCCGTCGCCCGCTCGTGCCCCGTGCACGACCGGTGGGCGTGCCGGTCGTCGCCGTTCTCGCCGATCGACATGGAAGGAGCACTCTGTGCCCCGACGTCCCCAGACCCCGCCGCGCCGGCCCCGCCCGGTGCCGCGCCCGCCCGTCGTCCGCCCCGTCCGCAAGATCCCGCCGTCGGCGGGTCGCGGCCGGCGCTGACCCCAGCACGCGGATCGGCGCCGCGCGCCGCTCGGACCTCGACGTCCGAGCGGGCGGCGCGATCCGGCTTCAGGGCCTCGGCCAGCGGAGAGGGAGGGATTCGAACCCTCGGTACGCTTTCACGCACACACGATTTCCAGTCGTGCCCGTTCAACCACTCCGGCACCTCTCCAGGAACTCCGTGGTCGGGACGGGAAGGGTATCCGTCCCGGCGCTCGTCAGCCCTCCGGGGGCCCGAGCGAGGTCTCTTCGTCATCGAGGGGCAACGCGAAGACGATGTGGTGCCGGCTCACGGTGACGACCGCGTGGGTCGTCGCGGCCCCGCCGCTGAGAGGCTCGACCGTCGCGTCGATGAGCGTGATGAAGTCTCGCTCGGAGGCGTTGAGCACGTCGGACGCCCGGCTGCGGTACCCGTCCCGTGCGAGCGTCAGGCCCCCCTCGATCCTGTGCGCGTGCGTGATGAGGACGATCTGCTCGCGCCGGTGCTGCATCATGAGAACGTCTCGAGGGCGGCGTCGCGCGTCTCGACCACGGTGAAGACGCTGTCGAGCCCGGTGATGGCAAAGGTCTTCGTCGTCGACGGCTCCGTGTTGACGATGACGACGTCCCCCTCGGGACGCACGCGCTTGACGAGCCCGATGAGCACACCGAGAGCGGTCGAGTCGAGGAATCGCGTGTCCGTGAGGTCGACGACGAGCCGTGTGGCACCGTCGTCGATGGCCTTCTGGGCGGCGGTCTTGAGCTCTGGTGCGGTGAAGAGGTCGACCTCGCCCTGGACGGCGAGGACGACGATGCCGCGGTCCTGCTCCTGCACCGTGACGTCGAAGTCGAATGCGCTGGTGTTCACCGGGGTCCCTCCGGGTCGGCGTTGAAGTCGATGACGAGATATTCCCCGCTGCGGCTCCGATCGGTCACGCGGACCCGGTCGGCGAGGGCGCGCAGGACGTCGCCGGCCTCCCGCGCGTAGGCGGCGGCGACGAGGCGCTCACCCGCTCCCTCGCGCAGGGGGCCCACGCGCAGGCGCAGCGAGCGCGGCGCGCTGTCGATGCGCAACGCGACACGTCCGGACTCGCTCTCCGAGGACGCGGCGGCGGCGAGGGCCTCGGCGAGGAGGATCGCGTCGTCGACCCGATCCAGGGGCAGTTCGGCCCGGGCGGCGTACGCGCCGACGATTCGCAGCAGCACGGGGGACAGGAGCGTGCCCACCTCGACGTCGAGACGGGCCCCGTCGAGCCGACGTGCGGCGAGCGGTCCTCCGCTCACGCGGCCACCGAGTCGTCGCGCGTCGCGCGCCCGGCGCCGTTGGTCGAGAGATCGAAGACGATGCGCACCTCGGTCGCACCGTCCTCGGCGGTGCCGATCTCCATCGCGTCGGAGAGCGCGGCGATCAGGGGAAGGCCGACCCCGAGGCCCGGGGAGTCGGGTCGTGGACCCATGCCGCGCCCGTGATCGCGGACGACGACGGCGAGCTCGGTGGGGGCGGGGACCACGTCGACCTCGAGGATCCCGTCGGCGGGACCATCCACGTACGCGTGGACGACCACGTTCGTGCAGGCCTCACTCACTGCGAGGCGCAGGTCGTCGAGCGTGTCGGGCCCGAGCCCCACCGCCTCGGCGACGCCGCCGAGCACGTGGCGGACGATCGCGACGTTCTCGGCACGAGCGGGGAGGGACAGAGTGAGGGGGGCGGGTGGGACGGTCATGCCTGTAGGTCCTGGACCGAGCGGCACGAGTATTCACGACGCGGGCCACACGCAGGCTCGTCCTGCCCGCAGAAGTCAGGGCCGAAACGCAGTACTGGGCGCGTTGCCGCTCCTGAGCGATCTGACCGGTTGTGACCACCTGCCCGGACCGAATGTTCTGCGGCCGGGGCCCCCGTGTCCACCTTTGACCGGCTTGTTAGGCCTTCCCGAGCCGCAAAGGTGCCGACCATGAGTTCGCCCCACACCGTGACGAACGAGGAGGGACCGATGTCCGCCGAGATGAGCAACCCCGTGACCGAGCCTGTGAGCACGACCGACCCGGCCGCCGCCGAGGCCGCGCTCCTGCACCGCTACCACCGTCTGGGCGACTCCCGGGCGCGCGAGGAACTCGTCGGGCGCATGGTCCCCCTGGTCCGTCACATCGCGCGGCGCTACGCCGACCGCGGCGAGCCTCTCGAGGATCTCGTCCAGGTCGGGTGCGTCGGTCTCATCAACGCGATCGACCGATTCGACCCCGATCGCGGCGTGCGACTCTCCACCTTCGCCGCGCCGACGATCGCCGGTGAGATCAAGCGCCACTTCCGCGACCGCGCGTGGAGCGTGCGCGTCCCCCGCGACCTGCAGGAGCTGAGCGCGAAGATCACGAAGGCCACGGAGGCCTACGCGAGCGTCTACGGGCGCGCGCCGAGCGTGCCGGAACTCGCCGTCGCGGTCGAGCGCAGCGAGGAGGACGTCCTCGAGGCCCTCCAGGGCGCGCAGTCCTACACGGCGGCCTCGCTCGACGAGCCGCTCGGCGAGGAGCGGACGTCGCTCGACCTCCTCGGAAGCGAGGACGAGGGCTTCGAGCAGACCGACCGACGGCTCTTCGTCCTCGAGGGGCTCGACTGCCTCGCCGAGCGCGAGCGCGAGATCGTGCGGCTCCGGTTCTGGGACGGCCTCACCCAGCGCGAGATCGCCGACCGTGTCGGCGTGTCGCAGATGCACGTCTCGCGCCTCCTGCGCCGCTCGCTCGCCGAGATGCGGGCCGCGCTCGACGAGGAGGGCCGCTCCCCCGGGCGCATGGATCTCCAGCAGGTCGGGTAAGCAGCCGAAGAAGCACTTCCCAGCGATACGACGGCAAGGAGCGATCCCGCATGGCAGGCAACACCGATCAGACCAAGGGCCGCGTGAAGCAGGCGGTCGGCGACCTCACGAACGACGAGGACCTCAAGAACGAGGGCAACGTCGACGAGGGCAAGGGCAAGGTCAAGGACAAGGTCGACGACGCCAAGCGAGCCGCCGAGGACGCGATCGACAAGGTCGCCGGCGCCATCAAGCGCTAGCGCCTCAGACTCCCCCCACACGCTGCGTCTCCCCCCGCCGACGCGGCCAGCACCACAGAAGGGCCGCCCCATCCGGGCGGCCCTTCTGTCGTCGTCGCCCCTCGCGC
>JBFIDS010000445.1:0-3472 GCA_041603715.1 Paraconexibacter sp.
CGGTCCGGGCGTGACGGACGAGCACGAGACGGAGCACCGGTCGGGGCCGTCAGCCGGCGGCCGGAGAGGGGCCGGGGGACCGGTGCGCGCGGTCGGCCGCGATGCCGTACCCGATGCCGAGGACAGCCCAGAAGACGGCCTGGGTCCCCAGCGAGCTCAGCCGGAACTCCCACAGCAGCGACGCGGGGAAGCCCGGCGGGACCTCGTCGACTCCCGGGAGCGCGAGTACGAGCAGAGCCGCGAGGGCGACGAGCGTCGCACCGGTCACGAGCGGGCGGCGCCACGGCTCCGCCCGTCCACCGGACCGGGCCTCGGCCGCGCGGCCCACACGGGCGGCGGCGATCACGGCCATCAGGCCGCCGGCGAGCAGGGTGAGGTACAGGACCGTCCTGCGGGTGATGGTGTCGGGGTCGCCGATCGCGGGCGGGTTGGCCGGGTACTTGAGGAACGGCAGGACGACGAGGACGAAGAACGCGGCGCCGGCGATGAGCAGCGCGAGGTGCAGGTCGGAGCGGGGACGCCCGCGCCCGCGCATCGCGATGAAGGTCGTCGCGAAGATCGCGCCCATCGCGAGCCCGTAGAGAGCGGTGCCGAGGAAGAGCCCGCCACGCTGGGCGGGACGCGTCACCTCGACGTCGGAGATGTGCGCGGTGACGAACGTGAGGCCCGCGCGAGCGGTGGCCGCGCCGTCCTCGATGTTGATCGCGTCCTGGACGAGGGGCTCGCCGACGACGTACGCGAACAGGCCGGACAGCAGCCCGGCGAGCACGCCGACGAAGAGCCCCCGCCGCAGCGGGAGCCAGATCACGGAAGAACCGCCCGAGGCGCTAGTGGCAGGGGACGCCGAGCAGGTGCCGGGCGTCGTGGATGAGCTCGTGGACGAGCAGGCCGGTCTGCGAGACCGCGCCCTGGTCGAACTGCACGAGGAACACGAGCAGGAGGAGCGCTGTGCTGATGAGGAATGCCGGCCGGAGATCCCAGAAGGGGATGGGCGCGGGCTGGACGGTGTTCATATGGGCCTCCCGGGATCGATGCGTCCCGTCGAGTGGGCCGTGGCGGCCGAATGTCCTGGCTCCCGGATCACCGCTCACCCCGCCTTCCCGTCCCTGTCGGACAGTGGCTCAGTGGGGTTCGCTCCCCGGTCACAGTGGCGCGACCGCCCCGGATTCACACCGGGTTCCTCGCGCCGCCACGCGTATCGCCGGTCAACCTAGCGGAGACCGGGCGAGCACGTCAACGCGACCCGCTCCGTACCGGGATTCGTCTAGCCTGCCGCTGCGGTGACGCCCTCCGACGCCTTTCCGCGCCCTCCGACGCCCGCCGGATTCGATCCCTCGCGGGCCGCCGAGCGGTCCGCCGACCATCGGTCTTGGGCCTATCCCGACGAGGCACGCGCGGCGGTGTACCGCGTGATGGCCGAGCGTCGCGACGTCCGTCGCTTCCGTGCGGATCCGGTGCCCGACGACGTTCTCGACCGTGTCCTGGCGGCCGCTCACGGAGCGCCGTCGGTCGGGCTCATGCAGCCGTGGCGTTTCATCATCGTGCGTGAGATTGCGACTCGCAGTGAGATGCGACGACTGTCGCAGCGCGAGCGACTGCGACAGTCAGAGCGTTTCGATGCGCGCGCCCGCCACTTCCTCGACCAGAAGATCGAGGGCGTCGTCGAGGCGCCGCTCGGTGTCGTCGTGTGCTGCGATCCCGGTCCTCCGGGGCTCGAGGTGCTCGGGCGCAGCACGATTCCGCAGACCGACGTGTACTCCACCGCCTGCGCGATCGAGAACCTGTGGCTGGCCGCCCGCGCGGAGGGTCTGGGCGTCGGGTGGGTGAGCTTCTACCGTCCGGACGACATGCGCGAGTTGCTCGGTATCCCGCCACGGGTCGAGCCGCTCGCCTGGCTGTGCATCGGCTGGCCCGACGAGCGACCGGTCCGCCCCGGGCTCGAGGCGGCGGGGTGGGCGACGCGCATGCCGATCTCCGAGGTCGTGATGGAGGAACGTTGGACGGGCGCGACGGTCGAGCGTCCCGCGGCGCCGGCGCCGCCCGGCCCTGATCGCCCGGCGCTCGTCGCCGCCCGCGACCGCGCGGACCGTCTCGTCGTGCCGGGCGGCAGCCTGGGAGCGCTCGGGACGCTGGTGGAGCGCTGGGCCGGGGTGAGTGGCGAGGCTCCGCCGCAGGACTTGCGCGCGGGCGTCCTCGTCCTCGCCGGTGACCACGGCCACGTCGGCCGGGGGACGAGCCTCTACGACGCGACCGTCACCGCGCAGATCGTGGCCGCGACCGCACGCGGGGAGACCGCGGTCGCGGCGCTCGCGCGGGCCGGCGGGCACACTGTGTACCTCGCCGACGTCGGCCTGCGTGGCCCCCGTCTGGACGACGTTCGCGATCACCGGGTCGCCGATGGCACCGCCGATCTCGTGGTCGGGGACGCGCTCACCGCCGTTCAGGTCGAGGAGGCTTGGGCGGCGGGCGGTGCGCTCGCGCAGATCGCGATCGACGACGGCGTCGACGCAGTCGTGGTGGGGGAGATCGGGATCGGCAACACGACCACCGCAGCGGCACTCGCCGCGACCCTGGGCGTCGGTGGCGCCGACGCGGTTGTCGGACGGGGGACGGGTGCCGACCACGCGGGGATCGTTCGCAAGCGGGAGGTCGTCGAGGCCGTGCTCGCGCGGGTCGGCCCTGCGACGCCGCTGACCGCCCGGGCGGCGCTCCGCGTCGCCGGGGGACTCGAGATCGCCGCGATCGCCGGGGCCGTGGCCGTCGCGGCCGCGTCCCGCGTTCCCGTCATCCTCGACGGTTACGCGGCGTCGGTCGGTGCGCTCTGCGCGGTTCGTGACTCGCCACTGTGCGGCGAGGTGCTGTTCGCCGGCCACCGCTCCGCCGAGCCCGCCCACGGGCTCGTCCTCGCGGAACTCGGTCTCGAGCCGCTCGTCGACCTGCGCCTGCGAATCGGAGAAGGATCCGGGGCGCTCGTCGCGCTCCCCCTGATCGTGCAGGCGGGGCGCCTGCACCGCGACGTCGGCGTCTTCGCCGACGGCTGAGCCCGTCGGCTCAGCGCCCCCGCACCCGCACGATCCGGCTCTCGCCCGCGACGAGGGCGCGGTTCGTCGTCTTCACCCGGATGCGGTACTCGGCGGTGCGTGACGGACGCCGGATCGTCATTGCGTAGCGCGATCGGAAGCGGCTGCCCGAGGGGACGGTCCGGGCCCGCTTGACCGTGGCCCAGCGCCCCGACGGGGAGCGCTTGCGCAGGGACACCGTCGCGTTGCGCCGGGGGACGACCGTGCCGCTCAGCCGCATGCGACCGCCGCGCACGGCGCGCGTGACGAGCCCGACCCGCGGCGCGACGTTCAGCCGGGTGACCGCGCTCACCGGGCGCAGGCCCCGGACCGTGCCGCGCGCGAAGAGGCGGACGGCGCCCCGGGGCGCGACCGTGAAGGCGAAGGCGCCCGCGTCGCTCGCCCGGTCGGAG
>JBFIDS010000446.1:0-3471 GCA_041603715.1 Paraconexibacter sp.
CGCGCCGGCGAGCTGGCCGCTGAGCTCGCGGTGCAGGTTGTCGCTGTGGTCGTTGAGCCCGGTGATCGTGATCTCGTGGATGCCGTGCCGCGCGTAGTGGCTCTCGATCGCATCGAGCGCCGCGACCGCCGAGGAGTCCCACATGTGCGCGCGGGAGAAGTCGACGAGGACCTTGGGCGGGTCGTTCGCGTAGTCGAACGCGTCGATGAGCTCCTGGTCGGAGGCGAAGAAGAGCTCCCCGGTGACGACGTAGAGCACGGCCGTGCCGTCCGGGTCGAGGATGCGCTCGACGCCGACGAGGTGGGCGACACGGCGGGCGAAGAGCGCCATCTCGGCGAGGACGCCGACGCCGACGCCGATCGCGAGGTTGTGCGTGGCGACGGTCGCCGCGACCGTGAGGCCCATGACGACGGTCTCGCCGCGCGGCATGCGCCGCAGGGTCGCCGGAGCGACGCTGTGCCAGTCGAACGTCGAGACGGCGACGAGGATCATCACCGCGACGAGCGCCGCCATCGGGATGATCGCGACGACGCTCCCCAGCCCGATGACGAGCACGAGGAGCAGGAAGCCGGAGAAGAACGTCGAGATCCGCGTGCGCGCGCCCGACGCCTTCACGTTGATCATCGTCTGCCCGATCATCGCGCAGCCGGCCATGCCGCCGAAGGCGCCGGTGACGATGTTCGCGATGCCCTGGCCGCGCGCCTCGCGGTCCTTGTCCGAAGGCGTCTCGGTGATGTCGTCCACGAGCTTCGCGGTCATGAGCGACTCGAGGAGACCGACGGCGGCGAGGGTGAGCGAGAACGGCAGGATGATCGTGAACGTCTCGAGCGAGAAGGGGACGGCGGGGATGCCGAGGAACGGCAGCGCGCTGGGCAGTTCGCCCTCGTCCCCGACATCGGGGACGGCGAGACCGGCGGCGACGACGAGCACCGTGATCGCGACGATCGCGATGAGCGGCGCCGGGATCACCGTCGAGACGCGCGGCAGCGTGAAGAGCATGAGCAGGCCGGCGGCGACGAGGACGAGGCCGAGCGCGCCGCCTTCCTTCAGGTAGGGAACCTGCGCGAGGAAGATGAGGATCGCGAGCGCGTTGACGAAGCCCGTCATGACCGACCGTGGCACGAAGCGCATCAGCTTCGGGACGCGCAGCACGCCGAGCACGATCTGGATCGCGCCCGCGAGGATCGTCGCGGCGAGCAGGTACTCGACGCCGTGCTCCTTGACGAGCGGGACGACGACGAGGGCCATCGCGCCGGTCGCCGCGCTGATCATCGCCGGCCGGCCGCCCGTGAACGCGATCGCGACGGCCATGGTGAACGAGGCGTAGAGCCCGACCTTCGGATCGACCCCGGCGATCAGGGAGAACGAGATCGCCTCCGGGATCAGGGCGAGGGCGACGACGAGGCCGGCGAGGATCTCGATGCGCAACGTGCGCAGATCGGGCATCTCGGGGACGAACGACGGCAGGCGGCGAGGCGGGACGGACGTTGTCGACAAGGCGTGGCTCCTGGCCGTCCCGTGGGCCGGCGTGTGAATCGAAGGGTGGACGCGGCGAGCGCCGCAGGGCGGATCCGAGGGCTCGCAAGCGAGAGTTGCGGGAGGCGGCGGGACGGCCGGAGGCGGCCGGGCGCACGACGACCACCGTCATCGGCGACCGCGCTCCCAACATGAACGTAAGGGAAGGGTCTGGCGTCGGGAGTGACCTATGTCACACAACGGCCGGTCGTACCATCTGCGGCGCGAGCGCCTCGACCCCCGCCGGCGAGGACCTCGTGCTTCGTCGCCTCTCGACGCTCGACCGCTTCCTCCCGCTGTGGATCGGGGTCGCGATGGGCACGGGCCTCGCCCTCGGCTCGCTCGCCCCCGGGCTCGGCGACGCGCTCGACGCGCTCGCGATCGGCACGGTGTCGCTCCCGATCGCGGTCGGCCTGATCCTCATGATGTACCCGGTTCTCGCGAAGGTGCGCTACGGCGAGCTGGGGGAGGTCACCGGCGAGCGCCGCATGATCGGCGCGTCGCTCGCGCTCAACTGGGTGCTCGGTCCGCTCCTCATGTTCGCGCTCGCGTGGCTGTTCCTCGCCGACGAGCCGGAGTTCCGCACGGGGCTCATCATCGTCGGGCTCGCCCGGTGCATCGCGATGGTCCTCATCTGGACCGATCTGGCCCGGGCCGACATGCAGGCCACCGCGCTGCTCGTCGCGATCAACTCGCTCTTCCAGATCGTCGCCTACAGCCTGCTCGGCTGGCTCTACCTCACGGGGCTCCCCGACCTGCTCGGGCTCGACACCCAGGGACTCGAGGTCTCGATCTGGGAGGTCACCCGCACGGTGCTCATCTTCCTCGGGATCCCGCTCGTCGCGGGGTACCTCACGCGCCGCGAAGGTGTCCGGAGGCGGGGGGAGGAGTGGTACGAGACCTGCTTCCTCCCGCGGATCGCGCCGGTCGCGCTCTACGGGCTGCTCTTCACGATCGTGCTCCTCTTCGCCCTGCAGGGCGACGCGATCACCGCGGAGCCGTTCGACGTCGCGCGCATCGCGATCCCGCTGCTCATCTACTTCCTCGTGATGTTCCTCGTGTCCTTCGCGCTCGGGTACCGGATCGGCCTCGGGTACGCGCGGACCGCGACGCTCGCGTTCACCGCTGCCTCGAACAACTTCGAGCTCGCGATCGCCGTCGCGGTCGGTGTCTTCGGCGCGACCTCGGGGCAGGCGCTCGCCGGCGTCGTGGGTCCGCTCATCGAGGTCCCAGTGCTCGTCGGGCTCGTGTACGTGTCGCTCGCGCTCGGGCGGCGCCTCTTCGGGAGCGACCACCCTGGGCCGGACGTGCCGCCTCAGACGGAGACGGGACCCGGCCAGTTCTCGAGCGTCTCCACGTAGAGCGCGCGGACGGCCTCGACGTGCTCGCCGAGGGTCTCCTTCGTCCACCCGCTCGTGTCGATCGGGTCGAGCACCGCGACCCGCACGGTGCCGGGACGCATCGTCTTGGCACCCTTCGGCATCAGCTCGCCGCAGTTGCGCATGACGATCGGGATGATCGGGACGCCGGTGTTCATCGCGATGTGGAAGGCCCCCTTCTTGAAGGGCAGCGGCGTCGGGGTGGGGGAGCGGGTGCCCTCCGGCGCGACGAGGACCGACACACCCGCGCGGACGCGGCGCTCGAGCTCCGCACTCGCCTCGCGGGCCTTCTCGGGGTTGCCCCGGTCGAAGTGCACGACGTCGAGGGCCCAGCCGAGGAACCCGGCGCGCGGGTCGAGCTTCGCCTCCTTCTTGCCGGTGGCGGTCGCGTCGTGGCGGATGAGCGTGCCCGCGACGAGGGGGTCGAGCTCGCTCTGGTGGTTCATGAGGAAGACCGCCGGGCGGGGTGCATCGAGGTTCCGGCGACCGCGGTCGACCTGGACGCGGATCCCGGCCACGACGAGTGCGGCCCCCGTGCTCCACGACATTGCGAGGCTGCGCGCGAGCGCGCCGTCGC
>JBFIDS010000447.1:0-3471 GCA_041603715.1 Paraconexibacter sp.
GGCACGGAACGCGACGGCCTGCCGCCCGAGGTCGTGCGCGCGGCCGACCTGACCCTCGCGATCCCGATGCGTCCGGGGGTGAGCAGCCTCAACCTCGCGACGTCGGTGGCGGCGGTGCTCTACGGCGCCGGTCCGTAGGGTTGGGACATGCCCTCCGTCGCCCTCATCACCGGCGCCTCCAGCGGGATCGGCGAGGCGACGGCGCGTCGCCTCGCCCGCGAGCCCGGGACGACCGTCGTGCTCGTCGCCCGCCGTGCCGACCGGCTCGCCGCGCTCGCCGACACGTTGCCCTCGGCGACATCGGTCGCGGTCGACCTCACCGACGACGACGCCCCCGCGGCGGTGCGCGCCCACGTGGAGGAGCACCACGACGGCCGCCTCGACCTGCTCGTCAACAACGCCGGCGCGGCCTGGCGCGGCACGTTCGGCGACACGGGGTGGGAGAACGTCCGCCGGCACATGGAGCTCAACTTCGACGCCCAGCTGCGGTTGACGGAGGCCCTCCTGCCGCTCCTGCGGGCGAGCGCACCGAGCCAGATCGTCAACGTCTCGAGCACCTCCGGCCGTCTCGCACGCGCCCGCTCGGGCGCCTACAGCGCGAGCAAGTTCGCGCTCGCCGGGTGGAGCGACGCGCTCCATCAGGAGGAGTCCGAGCACGGTGTCCACGTCGGTCTCGTGCTGCCCGGATTCGTCGCGACGGAGGGCTTCCCGCAGACCGAGCTCGTCGAGAACCCCAAGACGCGCTGGATGGTCTCAACCCCGGAGAAGGTCGCGGAGGCGATCGTCGACGCGGGCCCCGGCGGGAAGGCCGAGCGCTACGTCCCCCGCGCATACGGGCTCGCGGCCGCCGCCCGCATCCTCGCCCCGCGCCTGCTCTCGCGCGCGACGGGGAAGGGCGCCTTCACGCCATCCTCGCGCCCCGGCGGGCGACCCGCGGCCTGATCGCGCGGACGCATCGATGCGGACCCTCGTCATCAGCGACCTGCACCTCGGAGCGCTGCGCCGGACCGACGTCCTGCGGCGCCGCGGTCCGCGGGAGGCCCTCTGCGCCGCGCTCGGAGCCGTCGACCGCCTCGTCCTCCTCGGTGACGCCCTCGAGCTGCGTCACGGCCCCGTCCGGGACGTCCTGGCCGTCGCGACGCCGGTCCTCGCCGCGCTGTCGGAGTCGCTGGGCCCCGACGGCGAGATCGTCCTCGTCACCGGGAACCACGATCACCAGCTCATCGCGCCGTGGTTCGAGAAGCGCGGGCTCGACGGCCCACCCGCCCCGCTCGGGCTCGAGCGCGCGGTCGCCGTGCGGGACAGCCCCCTGCTCGGCCGGCTCGCGCGTGGGCTGCCCTCGGAGGGCGCCCGGATGTCGGTCCGCTTCCCGGGGGTGTGGCTGCGCGACGACGTCTACGCGCTCCACGGTCACTACCTCGACCGGCTCATCACGCTCCCCTCGTTCGAGCGCCTCGCCCTCGGCGTGATGGCCCGGGTCGTGGGCCCGCTTCCCGACGGGACGGGCGCCGCCTCGCCGGAGGACTTCGAGGCCGCCCTCCAGCCGCTGTACGCGTGGATGCACGCGGTCGCGCAGAGCCCGGCGGGAACGTGGTCGGCCGGTCGCCAGAGCGCGTCGGCGAACGCCTGGAAGACCCTCAGCGGGGAGGCCGGTGCCGAGAGCGGGAAGCGGAGGCGCGCCGGCCGTCGCCGGCGGCGCATCCAGGCGGCGACGATGAGGGCCGCGTTCCCGCCGGCCGTCGGCGCGCTCAACCGCATCGGCATGGGCCCCCTCAACGCGGACATCAGCGGTCACGAGCTGCGCCGCGCCGGGCTCCGCGCGATCGGCGAGGTCGTCCGTCGCCTCGGCGTCGACACCGAGCACGTCGTCTTCGGCCACACCCATCGCGCCGGCCCGCTCGAGCGCGACGACCGGGTGGAGTGGACCGTCGCCGGCGGAACGGGACCGCGGCTCCACAACTGCGGCTGCTGGGTCGACGAGCCGGTCTTCGCGACCGGTGGCCCCACGAGCCCCTACTGGGGTGGACGCGCCATCGAGCTCGATGACGACGGCCCGCCGAGGCTCGTGCGCATCACCGAGAACCTCGGGACGCCCGGCGACCCCTGACCCTGGCGGCCCGCGCAGGCGGCCGCGCCTCAGACGGTCTCGCCGGGGCGGGCGCCCTCGGGCGCGAGCCCGGCGGCGAAGCACGTCGCGTGCACGGTGACGCCCGGCCCCGCGACGAGGTCGAGCACCCCCGCGGTGTGCTCCTCGTGGGCGGCGAGGAGAACGGGCCCGGGCTCGGTGACGGCGATGGTGCGCCCGTCGACCGTCATCTCGCCCGTCCCGGACGTGATGGCCCACACCTCCCCGGCCTCGTAGGGCCCGCGGTGCGCACCCTCGACGTCCTCGCTGGGAACGACGAGCAGCGCGTCCGGGTCGTCCTGCGGGCGCACGAACGGGACGGGGTCGCGCTCGATGCCCAGCAGCTCCTGGATCGCCCGCTCGGTCTCGGCGTAGCCGCCCTCGCCGTGGTGGTACTCGAAGAGCTTGAGCTCGGGGCCGAAGAGGTAGCGCGACGGCACGCCGCGCGTCGCGTACCACGTCCAGATCTCCAGGGCCGGGTCCAGGACCACCGGATGCGTGATGCCGAGGCGCTCGATCGCGGCGCGGGCGACGTGCTCGTCGCGGGCGACGTCGAAGGCGGTGCAGTGCACGCCGATCACCCGCAGACCGGCCTCGGCGTAGCGCTCGTGCCAGGCCGTGACGTAGGGGAGGGTCCGCTGCGTGTGATGGCGCATCACGTCGAAGAACTCGACGAGGACCGGGCGTCCGCGCTGCTTGTGGATCGGCAGCGCGGTGCTGTTCACCCACGTCATCTTCGGGGGGAACGGGGGCGCGGGGATCGTGTCGACGGGGGCGCGCACGGCGGCGGAAGGTACCAGCGTTCTACCCTGTGGAGCGTGCCTCGCCTCGTTCGTCCCGCCGTGGCGGCGTCCGCCATCTCCACGGTTCTCGTGGTCATCGCGTCCCTCCTCCCGGATCCGGCGCTCGCCCACGGTCTGGTCGGCAAGCAGGATCTCCCGATCCCTCGCTGGCTGTTCGCCTGGGGCGCGGCAGTCGTGCTCGTCGTGAGCTTCGTCGCGCTCGCCGTGTTGTGGCCCAGGCCGCGGCTCGAGGGGGAGGCCGCGGGGGAGAGCCGCCGGGTCGTCGCGCTGCCCGCGGTCCTCGAGGTCGTCGCGGGCGTGCTCGGGGTCGCCGCGTTCGCCGCGACCGTCTGGGCCGGCCTGGCGGGCACCCAGACGGAGTCGGCGAACCTCGCGCCCACCGTCGTCTACGTGCTGTTCTGGGTCGGCATCTCGGTCCTCTCGCTCTTCCTCGGCGACGTCTTCCGCGCGTTCAACCCGTGGCGCGCGACGGCGCGCGCCATCGCGGGCCTCGCCGCCGCCGTCTCCGGCCGGCGCGGGCGCACGGATGCGGACGAGGACGCC
>JBFIDS010000448.1:0-3463 GCA_041603715.1 Paraconexibacter sp.
GGACACGATCGTCGGCCCCTTCGGCGCGTTCGCCATCGACGCGGACGGCGGTGCCGACGGCGACGAGATCGACGGCGGCGCTGGACCCGACACCCTCCGCGGCAACGGGAGCAACGACACGATCGACGCCGGCGACGGCACCGACAGCATCCTCGGCGGCAACGGCAACGACTCGCTCACCGGCGGCCTCACCGTCCCGCAGTCGGGCGCCGACACGATCCGCGGCGAGGCGGGGTCCGACACGATCTCCGGAGGCATCGGCGTCTTCGGCGACGACCTCGACGGCGGCGGCGCCGACGTCGACCGGATCGACCAGTTCTTCAACGGCAGCCAAACCCTCACGAACACCCGCCTCACCGGGCACGGGACCGACACCATCGCGGGGTTCGAGCGGGCGTCGCTGTCCTCCGGGGCGGACGGGATCCTCAACGCCTCCACGTTCAGCGCCGGACCCGTGACGCTCGTCGGCGGCGCGGAGAGCCAGACGCTCATCGGGACCGCCGCCGCCGACTCGCTCGACGGCGGCAACGGCATCGACGAGATCCGCCGCAGCCAGAACGCGAACCACGTCCTCACCCCGACGACCCACGCGACCGGTGGCACGGTCGACACCATCGCGGGGATCGAGCGCGCGTCGCTGGTGGGCGGCAACGCCGCGAACCTGCTCGACGCCACCGCCTTCACCGGCCGCGTGACGCTCGCCGGTGGTGCCGGGAACGACGTCGTGCGTCCGAGCGGCCTCGCGAACGTGCACGACTCGCTCGACGGCGGCTCCGGCTCCGACTCCCTCTGGACCGGGCTCCTCGAATCCCCCGTCGACCTCGGGGTGCGGACGACGACCCTCACCCCGACCGCGCTCACCGGCCCCGGCAACGACACGCTCGCGGGCTTCGAGATGGCCGCGCTCGCTCCCGCGGGCACGACGGATCCGCACCTCATCGACGCCGGGGCGTTCGTGGGGCGCACCGACCTCTTCGGGTCCGGCGGCAACGACACGCTCATCGCCGGGACGGGTCTGTTCTCCCACTCGCTCAACGGGGGCGCCGGCACCGACGAGATCCGCCGCGAGGCGAACACGACCGCGATCGTCTCCGACACCCTCATCGCGGGCGCGGTCCCCGCCGAGAACGTCTCGCTCACGAGCATCGAGCGCGTGTCGCTGCGCGGCGGCACCAGCCCCAACCTGATGGACGCCTCGAGTCGGACGCTCGGCGGTGTGACGCTCGCCGGCCTCGGCGCTGCCGACACGCTCATCGGCGCCGACGGCATCCTCGATCGTCTCGAGGGCGGGGACGGCGACGACTCGCTGCTGCCCGGTGCGGGCACGGGTGCGGGGGATGCCGTCATCGGCGGCCCGGGCACCAACGACCGCATGTCCCAGGTCCAGCCCGGGCACTACCCGGTCGCGAACGACTTCGCGGGTTCGACGCAGATCTCCGGCATCGAGCGGATCACGCTCACCGGCGACGGCGGTGCCGACTCCCTCGACGCCGTCGACTACACCAATGGCGCGCTCAACCTCGTCGGGCTCGGCGGCAACGACACGTTCATCGGAGGCTCGGGCGGCGACACGCTGGACGGCGGGCCCGGCGCTGACCGCCTGCAGGGTCGGGCAGGGGCCGACTCGATCCTCGGCGGCGCCGACGCCGACTCGCTCCTGCAGGGAACGGCGGGCGACCAGACGCTCACGAACACGCTCCTCACCGGGCAGGGGCCCGACACGCTCTCGAGCGTCGAGAACGTGAGCCTCGCCGGCGGCGCCGGCGCCGACCTGCTCGACGCATCGGCGTTCACCCTCGGACCGGTGAGCCTCCTCGGCGGAGACGGTGACGACACGCTGCGGGGTGGGATCG
Organism: Paraconexibacter sp.; assembly: GCA_041603715.1. Taxonomy (GTDB): domain Bacteria; phylum Actinomycetota; class Thermoleophilia; order Solirubrobacterales; family Solirubrobacteraceae; genus Paraconexibacter. The sequence goes on from JBFIDS010000448.1 coordinate 1,854, forward strand.
GGAACGACATCCTCGGCGGTGACGTCGGCGACGACATCGTCGTGCAGTCCATCGACGCCGACCAGCTCGTCACCCCGGTCGAGGTCACCGGCATGGGGACCGACCAGCTGGACGGCATCGAGGGCGTCTCGCTGGAGGGCGGATCGTCGGCGAACACCATCGGCTCCGTGCTCACCGGCCAGTCGGGGATCCGCCTCACGCTCGCGGGCGGGGCCGGCGCCGACGAGCTGCGCGGCAGCGCTCTCGCCGACGTCCTGCTCCCGGGGCCCGGCGACGACTCCGTCATCGGGGCGGCCGGGACCGACAGCCTCACGCAGACCGTCGACGCCGACCAGACGCTCACGAACACATCCCTCACCGGAGACGGCACGGACACGCTCGACGCTGTCGAAGCCGTGACGCTCGTCGGTGGCGCCGGCGGCAACGTCCTGGATGCAAGCGGGTTCGCCGCGCTGCCCGTCTCGCTCTCGGGCCTGGGCGGGACGGACACCCTGGTCGGCTCCCCGGCACCGGACACGCTCGACGGCGGCGCCGGCACCGACGACGTCGTCCGGCAGACGGCGAACGGCACCCAGACCCTCACCAACACCCAGCTCACCGGCGGAGTGAGCCCGGACGGCCTCGTCGGGATCGAGCGGGCGTCGCTCACGGGCGGCGTCGGCGCTGACCTGCTCGACGCGTCCGCCTTCACGCTCGGGCCGGTGACCCTCAGCGCGGGTGACGGTCAGGATACGCTGCGCGGCGGCACCGCGGGCGACGCGCTCGACGGCGGCGGCGAGGCCGACCGCGTCGAGCAGACGGCGGCGGGCACGCAGGCGTTGACCGACACCGCGCTCACGGGCGCCGGGACCGACACGCTGACCAGCGTCGAGACCGCCGCGCTGACGGGCGCCGGGGGCGCGGACGTCCTCGACGCCTCCCTCTTCACCCTCGGACCCGTGTCGCTCGCCGGGCTCGCCGGACCCGACACGCTGCGCGGCGGCACCGCCGCGGGCGACGCCCTGTCCGGCGGCGACGGCGACGACGCGCTGTTCTCACAGGACGCGCTCGTCGACGCGGACGACTGCGGCGCCGGCGACGACACGCTCGACGCCGACGCCGGGGACACGCAGGTGGCGTGCGAGACCATCAACGGCGCGCGGCTGACGAACCCCGACGGCACGCCGTTCGTCCCGGTCGTGCCCGTGGTCCCGGATCCCGGGGGTGGAGGCACGCCCCCGTCCCCTCTCGCGCCCGCGCCCCCTCCCGCGCCCACGCCTACGCCGCCTGTCGTGCCCGCCCCCGACGTGCCGCCCCCCGGCGCGGGCGGGACCGCGGCGGCAGCGACCCCGGACCCCGCGAAGCTCCAGGTGCTGCGGGCACAGGTCGCCCGCGGGCGCCTCGACGTCCTCGCGCAGATCACCGCACGGGCGACCGGCTCGCTGCGGGCCTCGTACCGCTCCTCCGGGCGCACGACGAGCTTCACCGTCCGCATCCCGTCCAACGGGCGGCTGAAGATCAGTCAGGCGCTGCCGGCCGCGCAGCGGCGCAAGACGACGGGCATCCTCACGCTGTCCTACCCGGGGACCGATCGGGTCCGCGCGACGAGCGTGCGGCTGCGTGCCGCGTCC
>JBFIDS010000449.1:0-3458 GCA_041603715.1 Paraconexibacter sp.
GCTGCGCGAGCTGCGGCGCGCTCGCCCCGGGGCACCCGGCGGGTCGCGGGACCCGTGAGGTCCCGCCGCGGCGCGGGCGTCCGCGGCGTGCGGGACCGGGCGCCCCGCGGAGGCGCGGGCGGCCCGCCACCTGAGAGCGCGTCGCGAGCAGCGTGCCCGCCGCCACGCCGGCGCGGGGACTGCGGCCGTGACGCCCCGGGTATCGTGGCGGCGATGCTCGTCCTGCACCGCGGCACCGTCGTCGAGGCCGAACCATCGGACGGCCCGGAGCAGCGTCTCGTCGTGGATGTCGCCGGCGCCTCGCGTCCCGCGGTGGGCGACACGGCGCTCCACGGAGTCGCCGAGGCGGGCGACGACGTCGTCGTGAACACCCAGGCGGCCGACCTCTCCCTCGGCTCGGGCGGCTTCGACGTGCTCCACGTCAACCTCACGCGCGGCCTCGGGCGCCCCGGTGTCCCCGGCGCGCACGTGATGAAGCTCAACTACACATCGCTGCAGCACGCCGTCCTCCCGGTGGAGGGCGAGGAGCTCGCGGTCCCCGTCGGGCGGCCCGTCGCGGTCTTCGGCCTCCACGGCCAGCTCGCCCCGCTCGCGTGGGCGTTCGCCCGCGCCGCGCCCCAGGGCCGGCTCGGGTACGTCCAGACCGCCGGGGGCGCCCTCCCCGGCGGGCACTCGCGCGTCGTCGGTGACCTGCGGCGGCGCGGGCTCCTCGCGGGCCACCTCACCGCCGGTCCCGCCTACGGAGGGGAGGGGGAGGCGATCACGACGATCGGCGCGATCCAGCACGGCCTCCACGACCTCGGGTGGGACGCCGCCCTCGTCGGTCCCGGTCCCGGCATCCTCGGGTCGGGCAGCGCTCTCGGGCACGGCGGCATGATCGCCCTCGACAGCGCCCACGCGGCCCTCGCGCTCGGCTGCGGGGTCCTCCTCTGCGCCCGCATGAGCACGGGCGATCCACGGGAGCGCCATCGCGGTCTCAGCCACCACACGCGCACCGTGCTCACGCTGCTCCTCGGCCGGGTCGAGGTCCCGCTCCCGAGCGGGCCCGCGTCCACCCCCGGGGAGGGCGGCGCCACGCCCGTCCAGGTCGTCGATGCCGCCGGGCACGCCTGGCGGGAGGTCGCCGCCGACCTGGACGGCTACCGCGGCAGCGGGCTGCCCGCCCGGACGATGGGCCGCGACGCGACCGAGGACCCGTCCTTCTTCGAGGCCGCGCTCGCGTGCGGGGGCGCTCTCGCCGCACGACTGGAGGGCGCGGGCGCATGAGCGAGCGCGAGTTCGAGCACGTCGGCGGCGAGATCGTCTACTCCGGGCGCATCGTCGAGGTCCGCGCCGACCGCTTCCGCTACCCGGACGGCGAGGTCGTCGACCGCGAGGTCATCCGGCATCCCGGGGCGGTCGCCATCCTCGCCGTCGACGAGGAGTTCGTCCACCTCGTCCGCCAGCCCCGCGAGGCCGTCGACGATCCGGACGTCCTCGAGATCCCGGCCGGCCGCCTCGACAAGCCCGGCGAGCCCCTCGTGGACTGCGCGCGGCGCGAGCTCGCCGAGGAGATCGGCAAGGCCGCCTCGACGTGGACGCACCTGCGGAGCTTCTACGCCGCCGTCGGCGTCCTCGGCGAGACCGTCCACCTCTTCCACGCCACCGACCTGCGGGACGTCCCGTTCGCGGATTCGGGGGAGAACGAGCGCATCGAGCTCGTCCCCTGGCCGCTCACCGACCTCGACGGCGCGATCGAGGCGACGAAGGACGCCAAGACGATCATCGCCCTGCTGTGGCTCAAGCTCCAGCGGGCCGGCGACTGATCGCCGCCGTCCGACCGAGCCCGTCGGGCGCGGGGACGCCCCGCGCAAGGGCCGCACGAGGGGTTGCAGCGCGCACGGGTCGTTGCACCCGCGAGGAGGCCGGCCGCGCGGGTGGAAACCCCAGGCGATGGCCATCGCCCCCGCCCGGTCCGAGCAGCGAACGTTCGAGGACCACGTCCTCGAGTTCCTCGCCTACCTCGAGTTCGAGCGGGGCCTGTCGCGCAACACGCTCGAGGCCTATCGCTCGGACCTCCTCCAGTTCGGTGCGCACCTGCGCCGGACGGGGACGACGGCGACGGCCGCCGAGCACTCCGACCTCGCCGCCTTCCTCACCGAGCTCGCCGCCGGGAGCGAGGAGCGGCCCGCCGTCGCGCCCGCGACCGTGCAACGCAAGACGGCCTGCCTGCGGTCCTTCTACCGCCACCTGCGCCGCGACGGTGTCATCGCGCACGACCCGACGGCGGAGCTGCGCGCGCCCCGCAAGAGCCAGAAGCTGCCTCAGGTCCTCACCCGGGACGAGGTGTCGCGCCTCATGGCGACGCCGCGGGGGACGGAGCCCAGCGCGCTGCGCGATCGCGCGCTGCTCGAGCTCATGTACGCCTGCGGCCTGCGCGCGAGCGAGGCCGTCGGCCTCGAGGTCCGCGACGTCGACCTCGAGTCCGGGGTGCTCCGGGCGCGCGGCAAGGGGAGCAAGGAGCGCCTCGTCCCGGTCGGACGGGAGGCGATCGAGGCCACGAGGGTCTACCTCGCGCGCGGCCGCCCGGTCCTCGTCGGGCTGGGAGAGGAGCGCCGCCTCTTCGTCAACCAGCGGGGCGTCGGGCTCACCCGCCAGGGGCTCTACAAGATCGTGCAGCGCCACGCGCGCACCGCCGGGCTCGACGACCGGATGAGCCCGCACACGCTGCGCCACACGTTCGCGACGCACCTCCTCGCCGGGGGTTGCGACCTGCGGGCGCTCCAGGAGATGCTCGGCCACGCGGACATCGCGACGACGCAGATCTACACGCACCTCTCCGCCGAGCGCCTGCGCGACGTCTACTTCCGCGCCCACCCGCGCGCCACCGACGACGCCGCGCGGACCGGAGGGACCGGGGACCCACCAGCCTCCGTGTGAATGCGGATTCACCGGCTTCTGGGGCCGCCGGATCCACATTCCGCCGTGGCGGGCCCCGCCCGCGCCGGGGCCGTCCGGCACAATCCCACCGGTGCCCGTCCCGCCTCGCCGCGCCGCTCGCGCGTCCCGCCGTCCCCTCGTTCCCCGCCTCGGCGTGGCCGTCCTCGCGGCCGTGCTCGCGCTCGGCGCGTCCGCCTGCGGGAACGACCGCACCGAGGTCCCCGATCTGCTCACGCCCGGGCCCCGGCTCGGCGACAACCCGGTGGTGGAGCCGCGAGCCGGGCTGCGGCTCATCGCGCCGGCCGGGTGGACGGTCACGCAGGGCGAGCCGCCGCTCCTCACGACCGTCGCGAGCGGCGACCTGATCGTCTCGATCTTCCGCTACCCCCGCACCGAGCCCCTGCCCCGCACCCGCGAGGAGCTCGACCGGGCGACGACGGACCTGCTCGCGGCCGCGAAGGCCCGCGACCCGACGTTCACGCCGATCCGCACGGCCCGCACCCGGGTCGACGGCGAGCCGGCGATCCAGGTCCGCGCGA
>JBFIDS010000450.1:0-3456 GCA_041603715.1 Paraconexibacter sp.
CGACCTCGCGCTCGAGGGCGAGTTCGGCCGTCTCATCACCGAGGGGGTGCGGCTCGCGCTGGAGCAGTTCGTCGGGCTGCTCGGCCGCGACGTCCCGCCCCCGGACCTCGAGATCTACGCGGCGATGGGCCGCGAGGAGCACCGTCAAGGCCGCACCCTCGACGCGCTGCAGTCCGCCTACCGGGTCGGGGCGCGCGTCTCGTGGCGACACGTGTCCGAGTTCGGCGCGGAGGCGGGCATCCCGCCCGAGGAGCTCTACCGGCTCGCCGAGGCGATCTTCGCCTACATCGACCGCCTCGCCGCGGAGTCCGTCGCCGGTTTCGCCGCCCAGGAGACGCTGCGCGAGGGCGCGATGCAGACGCGCCGGCATGCGCTCGTGGAGCTCGTCGTCCGCGAGCCGCCCGCCGGCCCCGAGGAGATCGCGACCGCGGCGCGGGCGGCGCGCTGGCCGCCGCCCGCGCGGCTCGCGGTCCTCGCCTGCGGGGAGGGCGACGTCGTCGCGCTCGCGCGGCGTCTGCCGACCGGGGCGATCGCGGCCTCGACGTCCCCCGTGGGTCTCGTGCTCGTGCCCGACCCCGATGCTCCGGGCGCCGACGCGACGCTCACCACCGCGCTGCGGGGACGACGTGCGGTGCTCGGCCCGACCGTCGCGCTCGCCGATGCACCGCGTTCGGCCCGGCGGGCCCTGTCCGCCTGGGGATTGCACGCCGCCGGTCGCCTCGGCGACGCGCCGCTCGCGCGGGCCGACGACCACCTCCTCGCGCTCGTCCTCGCCGCCGACCCGGGCCTCGCGGCCGAGCTCGCCGACCGTGAGCTCGCGCCGCTCGACGCACTCACGCCGGCCGGCCGGGCGCGTGCCGTGGAGACGCTGCGGGCGTGGCTCGACGCCCACGGGGACGTCGCCGTCGCCGCCGAGTCGCTCCACGTCCACACGCAGACCGTCCGCTACCGGCTCGCGCGGGTCCGCGAGGCGCTCGGCGACGACGCCCTCGACGATCCCGACGGGCGCCTCGCGCTGACGCTCGCGCTGCGGGTCAGGCCGCAGCCGTGACCGCGTCGGGGGCGCCGGAGGACGGCGCGGCCCCGCCGGGGAACGACAGCCGCAGGATCTTCCGCCAGACCTGGCCGTACTGCGTCAGCAGCGGACCCGAGGTGTAGGGCAGGTCGTAGCGCTCGCAGAGGTCGCGGACCTTCGGCGCCACCTCGGCGTAGCGGTTGCTCGGCAGGTCGGGGAACAGGTGGTGCTCGATCTGGAAGGAGAGGTTGCCGCTCATGAGGTGCATGAGCGGGCTCCCGTCGAGGTTGCACGAGCCCAGGAGCTGGCGGACGTACCAGCCGCCGCGCGTCTCGCCGTCGAGCTCGGACTCCTCGTAGTCGAACGTCACGGCGCCGTCCGGGAAGTGCCCGCAGAAGATGATCGTGTGCGCCCACACGTTGCGGGTGAGGTTCGCGGTGAGGTTGCCCAGGAACGCGGGCACCATGCTCGGACCCGACAGGAGCGGGAAGACGACGTAGTCCTTGCTGAACTGGCGTCGCGCCTTGCGGGCCATGCCGCGCAGCTCGTCCTTGACCGCCGACCACGGCTTGCGCCCCGCCCGGACCTCGCCGATCTCGAGGTCGTGGACGGCGACCGCCCACTGGAAGAGGAGGGCGAGCGCCACGTTGTAAACGGGCTGCGCGAGGTAGTAGGGAGACCACGGCTGCTCGGGGTCGATCCGCAGGAGGTCGTACCCGAGGTCGCGGTCCTTGCCGACGACGTTCGTGTACGTGTGGTGCATGTAGTTGTGGCTGTGCTTCCAGGACTCCGACGTGGACGCCGAGTCCCACTCCCACGTCGTCGAGTGGATCTCCGGGTCGCGCATCCAGTCCCACTGCCCGTGGAGGACGTTGTGTCCGATCTCCATGTTCTCGAGGATCTTCGCCACCGAGAGCATCGCGGTGCCCGCGAGCCACGCCGGCGGGAAGAGGCTCACGAGGAGCGCGGCGCGGCCGCCTGCCTCCAGGCCCCGCTGGGCCTTGATGACGGAGCGGATGTACTTCGCGTCGTCCTCGCCGAGGTCCGCGAGGACCTCGTCGCGGATCGCGTCGAGCTCGGCGCCGATCGCGTCGAGGTCGGCAGGCGTGAGGTGGGCGAGCGGGTTGGTGTCGGTGGGAGCGTCGGCGGTCTGCGTGCGCGCAGGGGCCGGCGCCACGGTGTCGGTCGCGTACATGTGAGGCTCCTTCGGGTCGGAGTCGGGAAGCGGCTAGATGTCGAGCTCGACGTCGCCGGCGGCGGTCGAGATGCAGGTCTTCACGAGGACGGGGTCCTCGGGCGTGCCGGTCGTCGCCTCGCCGGTGCGGAGGTCGACGACCGTGCCGGAGCGCAGTGCGCAGACGCAGGTCTGGCAGATGCCCATGCGGCAGCCGTTCGGAAGGAGGGCGCCGGCGGCCTCCCCGCTCACGAGGAGCGGCGTGAGCCCGTCGCTACGAGCGGTGATTCCGGCGCGCGCGAAGGTGACCTCGCCGCCGTCGGCCCGCGTGCCGTCGGCGGGGACAACGGAGCGGAACCGCTCGAGGTTGAGGCGGTCCGGGACACCGGCTTCCGCGTAGCGCGCGGTGAGCGCGTCGAGGAGACCGGCGGGCCCGCACGCCCAGGCGTCGCGCTCCGGCCAGTCCGGCGCGAGCGCGTCGAGGCGCATGACGTCGAACATCCCGTCACGGTCGTCGTGGTGCTCGTGGAGCACGAGCCCGTCGTGCCGGTGAGCGATCCGGCGCAGCTCGTCACCGAAGATGACGTCGCCCTGCGACGGCGCGAGATGCACATGGACGGTGTCGCCGACCGTGCCGGCGGCGTCGAGTCCGCGGAGCATCGACATGACCGGCGTGATGCCGCTGCCGGCGGTGACGAAGAGGCGCGGCCGGGTCGCCGCCTCATGAAGGACGAAGTCGCCCGCCGGCGGGGCGAGCCGCAGGACGGTGCCCGGGGTCGTGCGGTGGACGAGGTGGTGCGAGACGACGCCGTCGTCGATGGCCTTGACCGTGATCGAGAGCCGGTTGTCGTCCCGGCGGGCGGGGCTGGTGATCGAGTAGGTGCGCCAGTGCAGGACGCCGTCGACCTCGACGCCGACCCGCACGTACTGGCCGGGGCGGTGGGCGGGGAGTGGGTCGCGCGTCCGCAGCCACAGCGTCGCGGCGTCCGGCGTCTCCCGCAGGACGGCGTCGACGCGGGCGCGGGGCTCGCGCGTGGAGAAGAGCGGGTCGACGTAGGCGAGGTAGTCGTCGGGCAGCAGCGGGGTCGTGAGCACCGACGCCGCCCTCAGCAGCCGGCTGCGCAGGCTGCGGACCGGCGGGGCGCTCTCGGCGGTGGCGGTGGCGGGCATGACGGGAACCCTACGAGGGCCCGGTGCAGGGTTCTCCGTCTTGCGCGAGAACGTCACCGCCGTTTCTGTTGCGAATGCGCAAATTTTCACTGCGACC
>JBFIDS010000451.1:0-3448 GCA_041603715.1 Paraconexibacter sp.
ACCGCGGCCTCGTCGCGCGACCGGGCGCGCTCGGCACGACGCAGCGCACCACCACGACGGTCGTCGCCCCCCGCCGCGCGAGGACGCCGCGGGGCGGCGGCGCCCCCCGCGGCCTCGTCGCGCTGCGCATCACGACGGTCGACGAGACGGGCGCGCCGGTGCTGGACTTCCACCGCTGCCCGCTCCTCCCCGCCCGTGAGGATCGCCCCGAGGATGGTCCCCCCGGCTCCGACGCGATCGCGGCGATCCCCGCCGACCTCCCGGCGGACCGGCTCGACGAGGTCACGCCGACGGGCTGGGAGCTCGCGCCGCTGCGGGAGCTCGGCGGACCGTCGGCGGCCGACCTCGCTCCGGGCACCCGCTTCGCGCTCGAGGCCCGGGAGACCGTCACCGCGGCGACCGAGCTCGCGCGCCTCACCCTCAACGTCGCGCTCACCCACACCGACGCCGCGGCGGGCACGGCCGGCCGGCGCCTCGTCTACGGAGGGCACGTCATCGGCATCGCCGCGGCACACCTCACCCGGGTCGTCCCCGCGCTCGCGACGATCCTCGCGTGGCGCTCCTGCGACCACCTCGGGCCGACGTTCGAGGGCGACCGTCTCGCGACGAGCGTCGAGGTGGAGGACGTGACGCCCCTGCCCGGCGACGGCACGGGCGCCCGGGTCGGCCTGCGTGTCCGCTGCGACGTCGACGATCCGGTCGCCGGCCCTCGTCCCGTCCTCGACTGGCGCCTCGTCGCCCTCGTCCCGTGAGCGGGTCGGTGGGCATCCTCGACGGACTCGAGGTCGTCGAGGGCTCGGCGTTCGTCGCCGCCCCGCTCGGCGGCATGACGCTCGCCCAGCTCGGCGCGGACGTCATCCGCTTCGACGCCCCGCAGGGTGGCCTCGACCACCAGCGCTGGCCGCTCGCCGCGGACGGGCAGAGCCTCTTCTGGGCCGGGCTCAACAAGGGCAAGCGCTCCGTCGCGATCGACCTGCGCGACGACCGGGGCCGTGAGCTCGTCGGGGCGCTCGTCGCCCGCGCCGGGAACTTCCTCACGAACTTCCCGGAGCGCGGATGGCTCGCCTACGACGCGCTGCGCAAGGACCGTGAGGACCTCGTCATGGTCGCCCTCGCGGGCAACCCCGACGGGTCGAGCGAGGTCGACTACACCGTCAACCCGGCGACCGGCTTCCCGTGGGCGACCGGCCCGCGCAACCTCGCCGAGCCGCTCAACAGCGTGCTGCCCGCGTGGGACCTCGTCATGGGCGGCCTCGCGGCGACCGGCATGCTCGCCGCCGACCGCCACCGGACCCGGACCGGGGAGGGACAGGTCGTGCGTCTCGCCCTCTCCGACGTCGCCTTCGCCGTCGTCGGGCATCTCGGCCGCGTCGCCGAGGCGCAGCTCGGCGGCACGGACCAGCGCAAGGACGGCAACTATCTCTACGGCGCCTTCGGCCACGACTTCGAGACGCAGGACGGGCGGCGCGTCATGGTCGTGGCGCTCACCGCGCGCCAGTGGCGCGCGCTGCTCGACACGACGCAGCTCCAGGACCGGGTGAGCGCCGTCGAGGCGGCGACGGGCGTCGACCTCGAGACGGAGGCGGGCCGCTACGAGGCCCGCGACCTCCTCGCCGCCGTCTTCCGCCCCTGGTTCGCCTCGCGCGATCTCGTGGAGATCCGGGAGGCCTTCACGGGGACCGGCGTCTCCTGGGGGCCCTACCAGACGTTCCACCAGCTCGTCGATGATGACCCCCGCTGCTCGACGGACAACCCGATGTGGTCGGAGATCGAGCACCCGGGCGTCGGCTCGTACCTCGCGCCCGCGTCGCCGCTGGACTTCTCGGCCGTCCCCCGGGTGCCGGTCCGCCGGGCCCCGCAGCTCGGCGAGCACACCGAGGAGATCCTCTCCGAGCGGCTCGGGATGAGCCCCGCGGAGATCGGGGCCCTGCACGACGCGGGCGTCGTGCGCTGCGCCGACGTGGCGCGGACCGGGTAGCGGGCGCGACGCCGCTCCCCCGTCTCGTCGGGACGGATCCCCCGCACGAGGGGCGACCGGCAGGACCGGTTCGCGTACGTTTCCGGTGAGGGGCGCTCGTCAGGTCGGGCGCCCCCGCGATTCCCGACGTACTGTCCGGACACAGCGTCCGTTAGGATTCTCCACATGACCCATCGTGCCGCCGTCATCGGGGCCGGTCCGTCCGGCTTCTACACCGTCGGGTTCCTCCTCAAGGAGGGCTTCGAAGTCGATCTCTACGACGTGCTGCCGACCCCGTTCGGGCTCGTCCGCGCGGGTGTCGCGCCCGATCACCCGAAGATCAAGACGGTGACGCGCGCGTTCGAGAAGACGGCCGCGCAGGACGGCTTCCGGTTCTTCGGCGGGGTCGAGCTCGGGTCCGACATCACCCGTCAGGAGCTGCGCGAACGCTACGACGCCGTCGTCTACGCGACCGGGACGAGCGCCGACAACCGCCTGGGCATTCCCGGCGAGGACCTGCCCGGCTCGCACGCCGCGACCCAGTTCGTCGCGTGGTACAACGCCCACCCGCACCACGCCGAGCACGAGTTCGACCTCAGTTGCGAGCGCGCCGTCGTGGTCGGCAACGGGAACGTCGCGATCGACGTCGCCCGGATGCTCGTCCTCGATCCGGAAGAGCTCTCGCCGACCGACACGGCCGACCACGCGATCGAGGCGTTCGCCGCCGCGAACGTGAAGGAGGTCGTGCTCCTCGGCCGGCGCGGCCCGGCGCAGGCAGCCTTCACGAACCCCGAGCTGCTCGAACTCGGAGAGCTCAAGCGCGCCGACGTCATCGTCGACCCCGCCGACATGCGGCTCGACGCCGCGAGCGAGGCGTGGCTCGCCTCCGACGCGGCCGACGGCACCGCCCGCCGCAACGTCGACATCCTGCGCGAGTACTCGACGCGCGAGCCGGCCGGCAAGTCCCACCGGGTCGTGCTGTCGTTCCTGCGCTCCCCGATCGAGGTGCTCGGCGAGGACCGTGTCGAGGGCGTCCGGCTCGCCGTCAACGCGATCGTCGACAAGGGCGACGGGCGCCTCGCCGCCGTGCCGACGGGCGAGGAGGAGACGCTCGAGTGCGGTCTCGTCATGCGCTCCATCGGCTACCGCGGCGAGCCGATCCCGGACGTTCCGTTCGACGACCGCCGTGGCCTCATCCGCAACGAGGGCGGTCGCGTCACCGAGGAGGACGGCCGTCCGATCCCCGGCGAGTACGCCGTCGGCTGGATCAAGCGCGGCCCCTCGGGCGTCATCGGCACGAACAAGAAGGACGCCAACGACACCCTCGCCCGCATCAAGGAGGACGTCGAGAGCGGCTCGCTCAACGAGCCGAGCGTCGAGGCCGACGCCGACGCCGTCACCGCCTGGGTCAAGAGCAAGGTCCCGACCGTCGTGACCTGGGCGGGATGGCGCGACATCGACGACCACGAGACGAGCGCCGGCGAGCCCCAC
>JBFIDS010000452.1:0-3435 GCA_041603715.1 Paraconexibacter sp.
GCCCGCGTCTGGCAGGGCGAGGATGCGGGCCGGTGCGATCCAGCCCGGTCCGATCGCGCGCGCGGTCGCCTCGGTGTCGAGCCGCGCCCGGTTCTCGGACGGCAGGGTCCTGACGTCGGGCGGACCCGTGTCCAACCCGAGGGCCGGTGGCGCGAGCGCGAGCAGGACGAGGAGGCCGACGGTGGCCGCAGGGATCGGGCGACGCTGAACCGCGTTGGCGTAGCGCGCCCATGAACCGCCGCTGCGGATGGGTCCGCCGATGCGCAGCCGGTCGATGTTCGTCCCGAGCAGCGCGAGCATGGCCGGGACGGCCAGCAGCGCGCCGAACATCCCCATGATCCCAGCGGCGGAGACGCCGACGGCGGCGGACAGCAGGAAGCTTCCCGGCGAGAGCAGCATCGCGGTGACCATCGTCACCAGGAGCGTCAGGCCGGCGAACACGACGGTCCGTCCCGCGGACTGTCCGGACGCCAGCGCGGCATCGGTCACCGATCGGCCTTCGGCGAGGAACTCCCTGAACCGCGAGACCATCAAGAGGGCGTAGTCGACCCCGAGCGCGAGCCCGAGCATCGACGTCAGGGGCGTCGCGACGTCGGTGATGTCCCGCGAGCGGGCGACGATGTCGACCAGTCCGTAGGCCGAGGCGACGGTCGCGAGACCCAGGACCGCGGGGATCCCGGCCGCGACGGGCGAGCGGAACACGAGAAGCAGGACGATCAGCAGGATCGGGATCGCGATGATCTCGGCGTCATGGGCCGCGTTGACGGACTCGTCGGAGACCGCGCCGCCGATCGCGGAGAACCCGGAGATCGACGCGGTCACCGGGGCCGTCACGGTCCGGTCCACCACCTCGCTCACCCACTGGGCCGCTTTGCCGTCGAAGCTCTGCTGCGAGGGGACACGCGCGACGATGAGCTGCGCTTGTCGACCGCCGTCGACGGCGCTCGGCAGGTACTGGGCGGGGACCGAGGACACCTCGACACCGGGAAGCGCCCCGAGTGCGGTCACCAGCTGGTCGCGCTGCTCGACGACCTGCGGGCCGGTGCCGGTCAGGAGCACCGGGACCTCGGCGCGCTCCCCGAATGCGCGCGCGTCGAGCTCCGAGATCCGTGCGCTGCTGGACCCCGGGACCTCGATCGAGGTCGAGGCGAGGTGCCCGGTCAGTTGCGTGCCGAGCGCCGCCAGCGCGATGGTCACCGTCGCCCAGACGACCAGCGCGCGCCACGGGCGTCGCACTGACCAAGCGGTGAGACGGATCATCGTCGTGCTCGTTCGTGCGTGGCTCCAGCTCGCATTCGACGGAGCGTACCGGTCGGATAGAAATTTTGCACCGTTCGGATACTTTTCGCTAGGCTCGACACCATGCCGATTCAGGAACGTCGTCTCGAGGACCTTCGCGTCGCCGACAACGAGCTGTGGGAGAACGGTCCCCCGCACGAGGTCTTCCGCGACCTGCGCAGCGCGTGCCCCGTGCACTGGAGCAGCGGGATCAGCCAGACCCCGGAAGACAGCGGGTTCTGGTCGGTCACGAAGGCCGAGGACATCCACGCGGTCAGCCGCGACTGGCAGACCTACTCCTCGGCCGAGAACTTCCTGCTCACCGACCACGGGGTGCCGCAGGATCTCGTCCGCGGCATGTTCATCGGCATGGACCCGCCGATGCACGATCGCATCAAGTCGCTGTTTCAGCGCGCCTTCACCCCCAAGGCGATCGCGCAGCACGAGGGCGCGATCCGCGAGATCACCGCAGGTGTCATCGCCGGGCTGGACGGCCGCGACGAGTGCGATCTCGTCCTGGACCTGGCGCAGCCGGTCGTGGCCCGCGTCATCGGCAGCTTCATGGGCCTCGACCCCGAGGACGACAAGCCGTGGGCCGACGCGATCAACACCCTCCTAGGGTTCGGTGACCCGGACATCAACCCGGGCGGGATCGAGCAGCTCGTCCTCGAGCACATCCCGCCCATGTACGAGAAGTGCATGGCGCTCATCGCGGACCGGCGCGCGAACCCGACCGACGACATGGTCAGCACGCTCGTGTTCGCCGAGATCGACGGGGACACCCTCACCGACCTCGAGATCTTCGCGGGCTTCGTGCTGCTCATGGCCGCCGGCAACGACTCCACGAAGGCGACCTACTCGAGCACGATGCGGGCGCTGATGGAGAACCCTGACCAGCGCGACCTGCTGCTCGCGGACCTCTCGCTCGTGCCCTCGGCGGTCGAGGAAGCGCTGCGGATGTTCCCGGCGTTCGCCCACTTCCGCCGCACCGCCACCAAGGACACCGAACTCGGCGGCTGCCCGATCAAGAAGGGCGACAAGATCGCCATGTGGTACCCGTCGTCCAACCGCGACGAGGAGGTCTACGAGAACCCCGACACCTTCGACGTCACCCGCAACCCCGAACACCAGGCCTTCGGTGCGGGCGGCCGACACTTCTGCCTGGGCACCGCGCTCGCCCGGCTCGAGCTGCGGATCCTGGTCGAGGAGACCGTCAAGCGCTGGCCGAAGATGACGATCGCCGCCGAACCGACGTGGGTGGTCTCGCAGTTCTCCAGCCAACTCAAGCACCTCCCCGTGAGGCTGAACGGGTGAGCACCAACAGCGCACTCGCCCGCAGCCACGACCCGATGTGCATGGGCTGCGGCCCCGCGAACCCGAACAGCCTCGGCGTCTCCGTCTGGTTCGAGGGCCAACGCGTTCACGGCGAAGTCCGGCTGGACGAGCGCCACAGCGGCGCTCCTGGCTACGCCCACGGCGGCGCCATCGCGGCGATCATGGACGACCTCCTCGGTCAGGTCCTCATCCCGCTCGATCGCCCGGCGGTGACCGCAACGATCACCGTCGACTTCCGCGGTCCCGCCCTGCTTGGGCGCACGCTCACGCTCGAAGGCTGGTGCGAGAAGATCGACGGGCGCAAGCTCCACATGCGCGGCGAGATCCGCGACGGCGACGTCCTGGTCGCCGCGGCCCGCGCCCTCTTCATCCACGTCGACGTCTCCCACTGGGAGGCATCCGGGCAACCGCTCCCCGAGAACTGGCGGGGCTGGGGCGGTGAGCCGAGCGATGCCTGAAGCCCCCGTGTTCGACTCCGCGCCCTCGCTCCTGATCACCGGCGGCGGGGGACTCAGCGACATCGCGGAGTCCGCCCGCCTGGCCGAAGACGCCGGATTCGCCGGAGCGTGGACCACCGAGTTCTACGACCGCTCCGCGACGGTCTCCCTCGCGGCCATGGCCGCCGCGACCCGACACATCACCCTGGGCAGCGCCATCGCCTACGGCTTCGGCCGTACCCCGCTCGTCTGGGCCGCCGAAGCACGCGACCTCGACGAGCTCACCGGCAAGCGCCTGATCCTCGGACTGGGCACCGGCACCCGCCGCATGCAGCAGGACTGGCACGGACTCGACGGCGAGCACCCCGCGCCCCGCATGGAGGAA
>JBFIDS010000453.1:0-3423 GCA_041603715.1 Paraconexibacter sp.
GCGGTCCCCGTCGCCCGGAACTGACGTTCACCTTCGGCGCGCGGGGCGGTGGGGTCAGGACTCGGCGTCGTGGACGTGGAAGCCCTCGCCGGTCGCGACGCCGAGACGGCCCTCGAGGACGAGGCGGCGCAGCAGCGGCGCGGGCCGGTAGCGCTCCTCGCCGGTCTCCGCGTGCAGGCCGGCGATGACGCCGTAGACGTGGTCGAGACCGATGAGGTCGCCCCACAGCAGCGGTCCGCGTGGGTGGTTGAGGCCGTACACGAGCCCCGCGTCGAGGTCCACGGGGTCGTCGGTGACGCCCTCGCCGAGGGAGAACGCCGCCTCGTTGACGAGCTGGCAGACGATGCGCCCGAGGACGAGGCCGGGGGCGTCACCCACCCACTCGGTGTGGAGGCCGAGCGAGGTGAAGAACTCCTCGGCCGCCGCGACGACCTCGGGCGCCGTGTCCCGGCCGCGGGTGAGCTCGACGAGGCCGGGGCTGCGCTCGCCGCCGAGCGGCGGCAGCGCGTGGAAGCCCACCGCGTTGCCGCCCTCGTCGGCGCTCACGAGCGAGGTCCCCGCGCAGAGGATCGCCCGGGGCGCGCCCTGCAGGACGTCCTCCTCGGGGTCGGCCGCGCAGTCGAGGCAGAGGAACGGGACGTCGTCGCTCGCCCCCGGCTCCTCGACCCGCCAGCCCGCGTCGGCGGCGAGCGAGGCGAGCTCGTCGGCGATCATGAGATGACCGGCGACGACGACGAGACGCCCGTCGCCCCCTCCGGCGGTCGGTGCCGCGGGGTCGTCCGGGCGGTGCGGGCCGTCGCGGTAGTCGTACCACCCGCGTCCGGACTTCCGGCCGTGCAGGCCGCCGGCGACCATGCGGGCGGGGAGGGGGGAGGGACGCCAACGCGGCTCGCCGAAGCTCAGGTCGTCGAAGGACTGGGCGACCGCGAAGCCGACGTCGACCCCGACGAGGTCCGAGAGCTCGAACGGTCCCATCCGGAACCCGCCGCCCAGGCGGCAGATGCGATCCACCGTGGCGACGTCGGCGACGCGCTCGGTGACGAGCTTGAGCGCCTCGAGGAGGAAGGGGCGGTTCGTGCGGTTGACGAGGAACCCGGGGACGTCGGCTGCGTCGACGACGACCTTCCCGAGGGCCGCGCCGGCCGCCCGCGCGGTCGCGAGGGCCTCGTCGGAGGACTCCATGCCGGAGATGACCTCGAGCAGCCGCATGACCGGCGGCGGGTTGAAGAAGTGCATCCCGACGACGTTCCCGGGCCGGGCCGCCGACGGCGCGATCGCCGTGATCGGGATCGACGACGTGTTCGAGGCGAGGACCGCGTCGGGGGCGACCTCGGAGAGCGCCGCGAAGATGTCGTGCTTGAGCTCGAGGCGCTCGGGTGCGGCCTCGACGACGAGCGGGCAGGCGGAGAGACCGCTCAGCTCGGCCGCGGCGCGAACGCGTCCGGTGGCCGCCTCGCCCTCCTCCGCCGTCATCCGGCCCTTCTCGACCGAGCGCGCGATGCTCTTCGCGATCCGACCCATGCCGCGCTCGAGCGCCTCTGGGATCGGGTCGTGGAGGACGGCGTCGAGGCCGGAGCGGGCAGCGGCCTCGGCGATGCCCGCGCCCATCGTGCCGGCGCCGACGACGCCGATCGGCCCGGTGAAGGTCGTTGCGCTCATGCCGGCACCAGGGCGTTGATGCCCGTCTCCGCACGGCCGATGATGAGCTTCTGGATCTGCGACGTCCCCTCGTAGAGGGTCGTCACGCGCGAGTCGCGGAAGTACCGCTCGACCGGGTGGTCGTCGACGTAGCCCGCGCCGCCGTGCACCTGGATCGCCTCGTTGGCGCACCACACGGCGGCCTCGGTCGCGAACAGCTTCGCGATCGACGTCTCCGTCGTGTTCGGCTTGCCGGCGTCCTTCAGCCAGCCGGCGCGCTGCACGAGCATCCGGGCGGCGTCGGTCTTCACGCGCATCTCGGCGATCATCGCCTGCACGAGCTGGAACGACGCGATCGGCCGCCCGAACTGCTCACGCTCGGTCGCGTATCGGACCGACTCCGAGACGCAGCCCTCGCAGATCCCGACGCAGCCCGCGGCGACCGAGTAGCGGCCGGAGTCCAGCGCGGTCATCGCGACCTTGAAGCCCTGCCCGACGTCCCCGAGCATCCGGTCGGCGGGGACGTGGACGTCGTCGAGCGCGATCGACGCGGTATCGGCGGCGTGCATTCCCATCTTCCCGTGGATCGGCGTCGGCTGGAATCCCGGCTGGTCGGTGTCGACGAGGAAGCACGCGAGGCCCTTGGCGCCGAGCTCGGGATCGGTCTGGGCGAAGACGAGGGCGAGCTTCGCGACGTTGCCGTTGCTGATCCACATCTTCGAGCCGTTCAGGACCCAGCCGTCGTCGGTGCGCCGGGCGCGGGTCTTCTGGTTCGCCGCGTCGGACCCGGTGTCGGGCTCGGTGAGCGCGAAGCAGCCGAGGATCTCGCCCGAGCACAGGCGGGGGAGGTACTCGTGCTTCTGCTCCTCGGTCCCGAACTTGACGATCACCGAGCAGACGAGCGAGGTCTGCACGCTCACGACGGTCCGCATCGCGCTGCACGCACGGCCGACGTGCTCGACCACGAGCCCGTACGTGAGGTAGTCGAGCCCCGCGCCCCCGTACTCGCGCGGGACGATCGCGCCGAGGTAGCCCTGGTCGGCGAGCTTGGCGACCAGTTCGAGGTCGAAGTGCTCGTTGCGCGAGTTGTCGCGCGCACGCGGCGCGATCTCGCGCTCGGCGAAGTCCCGGGCGGTGTCACGGACGAGCACCTGCTCGTCGGTCAGGTCGAAGTCCATACGGCTCCTTTGCGGTGTCAACCGGCCCGACGCTATCGGACGTGCTGTCCGATCCGGGGTGCGGGGCGATGATCGGGGGGATCGCCGCGGGCGTAGACTCGGAGCGGTGGATGCCTTCGCGGTCATCATGCTCGGCGGAACGGCCGGCCTCGTCCTCGCGCTGTATCTGCTCGGCCGCGCCTACCCCGGATCCGGGGCGGACGTCCTCGACTGGCAGCCGACGCGCTCGGCCGAGACGGAGGCCCAGAACGAGATCGACGAGCTCGAGGCCCTCATGGAGATCGCCAACCGTCGTCGGCGGCGCCGCGGCGAGCCCGAGCTCACCGAGGAGTCGCTCAACGAGCTCGTGAGCTCCGAGCAGCAGGAGACCGCCAAACGCCGCGACGACTACATCGCCGAGGTCGAGCTCACGCAGATGCTCGAGGCGAAGAACGCGCGCCGCCGCTCGAAGGGCCTGCCGGAGATCGGCCTCGAGGAGTACCGCGCGAAGATCATGGAGGAGGAAGGGCTGTGAGGGTCTATCTCATCGGGGCCGGCAGCGAACGCGGTCTCGCGCTCACGCGGTCGCTCGTCGCCGAGGGTCACGCCGTCCGCGGCGTCACCCGCA
>JBFIDS010000454.1:0-3419 GCA_041603715.1 Paraconexibacter sp.
GCACCGGGAGGTAGCGGTCGAGCTCCCACTGGGACACCTGGACGCGGTAGTCCTCCCACTCCTGGCGCTTGATCTCGATGTAGCGGTTGAACATGTGCTCACCGAGGGTGCGCAGGACCAGCTCCGACTCGGCCGTGAGCTCGATCGCCTCACCGAGCGTCTCCGGGAGCTGCTCGATACCGAGCCGCCTGCGGTCGTCCGGCGACAGGTGGTAGAGGTTCTTCTCCATCGGCTCGGGCAGCTCGTAGCCCTTCTCGATCCCCTCCAGCCCCGCCTGCAGCAGGGCCGCGAACGTGAGGTAGGGGTTGCACGCCGGGTCCGGGCAGCGCAGCTCCATCCGGGTCGCCTGCTCCTTGCCCGGGTGGTAGAGCGGGACCCGGACGAGAGCGGAGCGGTTGCGACGTGACCACGCGACGTACACGGGGGCCTCGTAGCCGGGGACGAGCCGCTTGTAGCTGTTGACCCACTGGGCGAAGATCGAGCTGAGCTCCCGCGCGTGGCGGAGCTGCCCGGCGATGAACGCCTTGCCGATGTCCGAGAGGTAGTAGGGATCGTCGGCATCGAAGAACGAGTTGCGCCCGTCCCGGAAGAGGGACATGTGCGTGTGCATCCCCGAGCCGTTCTCCCCGAACAGCGGCTTCGGCATGAAGGTCGCGTGCCATCCGTACTTCATGGCGTACTCCTTGACCGTGATGCGGTACGTCATGCAGTCGTCGGCCATCTTCAGCGCGTCGTCGTAGCGCATGTCGATCTCGTGCTGGGACGGACCGACCTCGTGGTGCGAGTACTCGACCTTGATGCCGAGCTGCTCGAGCGCGAGCGACGTCTCACGCCGCACGTCGGAGCCGGCATCGAGGGTCGTGAGGTCGAAGTAGCCGCCCTCGTCGAGGACCTCGGTCCCGTTCTTGTCCTTGAAGAGGAAGTACTCGAGCTCCGGGCCGACGTTGAACCGCTCGAAGCCCATCGCGCGCATGCGATCCATGGCGCGGCGCAGGACGTGACGCGGGTCGCCCTCGTACGGGGTCCGCTCGGGCGTCTGGACGTCGCAGATCATCCGCGCGACGCCCTGTTCCTCGGGCCGCCACGGGAGGACGGCGAACGTCGTCGCATCCGGCATCGCGATCATGTCCGACTCCTCGATCGCGTTGAATCCGGTGATCGACGAGCCGTCGAAGCCCATGCCGCCCTCGAAGGCGTCGTCGAGCTCGTCCGAGTTGATCGAGAACGACTTGAGCTGCCCGAGGATGTCCGTGAACCACAGGCGGATGAAGCGGATCTGACGCTCCTGGACGAACGCCTTGACGTCCTCTTGGGTCTTCGGCTGGTCGGCCACGCTGCAGCTCCTTCGAACGTCGGACGGTCGGCGGAACCCTAGCCGACCCCGCGTGTCCATCCGGTCCAGGTCCGGTCGCCCGCCGGGCGGGTACGGACCGTCAGGCGAGCGGGCCGGTGCGGCCCGGTCCGGTCCGCTCGCCACGGTCGAGCGCAGGCCGGGATCGACCGGCTGTGACGCCGGCCTCCTCGGCGAGCCAGCGCCGGGCCCAGACCTTCAGCGCGGTGACGACGGGCTCGAGCTGGCGCCCCATCGGGGTCAGCTCGTAGGCGACCTGGAGCGGGGGCCCGGGCGCGACGTCACGGGAGACGACGCCGCGGTACTCCAGCTCCTTCAGCCGCTCGGAGAGGAGCCGGTCGGAGAGCTGCGGGACCGCGTGCGAGATCTCCTTGAAGCGGCAGGACCCGCGCTGGAGGAGGACCTCGACGATCGCGCCCGTCCACCGACGACCGATGAGCTCGATCGCCTCGTGGAACAGCGGACAGCAGGCCGGCGCGGTGCCCAGGTGGGGGGTGTCCTCGGGGGGCATCGCGCCGGCGCTCATCGCGCGCCCGAGCTATGCGGCCCTGAGCGTGCGGGTGTTCTCGGTGGATCCGTCGACGGGAACGTCACCGGCGACGTTGATCATCGCGGTGAAGGACTCCATCGAGACGAAGGCGATCGCCTCGAGGAGCTCCTCGTCGGTCCAGCCGCTCTCGCGAGCCTCCTCGTGGAGGTGCATCGGGGGCCGTTGACGGCCCTCGACGAGAGCTCGGACGTACGTGAGGAGAGCCGCCTGGTGCTCATCACCGGACTCCCAGCGACGAGCCTTCTCGACTTCGTCGATGCCGAGGCCCGCCTGACGGGCGGTGCGCTTGTGCATCGCGATGCCGGGCTCGGACTGGTAGTGCTCGGCGACCGCGAGCGCCAGCCGCTCGAGGGTGCCGATCGGGAGCTCTCCGTGACGGAGTTCCTGGCGGAATCGCGCGTAGGCCCGCAACGCGGCGGGCGAACCCGCGAGAACGCCGAGGAAGTTGGGGAGCTGACCGGCGGTCGAGAGGGCGCCGCGGAGGATCGGCATCGATCCCTCCGGGGCGGTGAGGTCGTCGTGGATCTGGAACCTGCTGGCTGCTGTCTTCATGTGCGTGCCTTTGGGGAGAGGCTGATTCAGTGGCGGCGTTCGTGCCGGGGTGGTCCGAGTTGAGAGTCGGCTTTAGCTTCACTTTATGAAGCTGCTTACCGGTCGTAAGTCTACGTTCTCTTCCTCCTCGAATCAACCCCGTCGCTCGACGTCGCCGATACCAGGTGCTGACCCGTATACGGGTTCACGGCACCTTGTGGGTCAACTCCCCGATGACCCCGGCGGACAAACACGCCGGAGCGCACTCGTGGGTCAAGGGGGAGGATGACCCGAGCCTGGCGCGCGGGCCGTCCGGCGAGGCGAGGACGGCGCGCCCCAGGGCGCGCGCTCCTCCCTCTGGGCGACGCTGAGACCGGCTACGACGCGACGCGCAGCGAGACCGTCGACCGCACCCCGAGGGCACGGGCCGTCGCGGCGGTGAGGTCGTAGGAGACGCCGCGGACGAACGGACCGCGATCGACGACCTTCACGGTGACGAACCGACCCTCGTGGTGGATCGTCACGGGCGACCCGCAGGGAAGCGAGCGGTGCGCGACGCCGGCGAGACGCTTCGTGAGCTTCTGACCGCACGCGGTGCGGTTGCCGTAGAGGCCCGGGCCGTACCACGTGGCGCGCCGCACCTTCATCTCCCGCCGCACGAGCGCCGCCTTCGTCGCGGGGCCGACCGCGCCGTCGACCCCGAGGCCCGACCGCGACTGGAAGCGGCGGACGGCTCGCTGCGTCACCGGACCGAACACGCCCGTGACGTCCACGCCGAGCAGCCGCTGAACCGTCCGGACGTCACGGCCCGCCATCCCGCGCGCGACCGTCCGGGTGCCGAGATGGACGCGCCGGTAACGACGGCGATCGGACCGGTCGCCCGACGACCGGCGCGGGGAGGATGCCGCCCGGCACCGTGCCCGCCCGGCGCGCAGGGCGCGGACCGTGCCACTGCCGACGATCCCGTCCGCCGTCAGGCATCGAGAC
>JBFIDS010000455.1:0-3407 GCA_041603715.1 Paraconexibacter sp.
GACCCCGGCGGTGTCGGCGCCGATCGCGACGTCCTCGCCGTCGGCGAGTGCGGCAGTGACGATGAGCGCGGCGAGCAGCGCGGGGGCGAGCAGCACGACGATCCCCGCGAACCGCGGCGGGAGGTCGCGCCCTCCGAAGGCGACCGGCCCGATCCCCTTGATGAGCGCCGTCGCGACCGTGCAGCCCGCGATCGTGAGCCACGCCGTCGACGTCATCGCACGTCCTCCCCGATCGCGACCGCCGACGGATCGGGCGGTCCGGGGTCCCGACCGGCACCGGCAGGGGTGCGCAGGCCGACGAGCGCGACGAGGCTCGCTACGAGCACCGGCACACCGGGCGGGGTGAGCGGGACGAGGAGCAGCGCGACGAGCGCCCCTCCCGCCGCGGCGAGCGCGGGCCGACCCCCACCGACGCGGGCGGCCTTCAGTTCCGCGACGAGGATCGCGAGGAAGAAGGCCGGGTAGATCGCGTCGAGCCCGAGGTCGCGCGGATCCCCGAGGGCGTCGCCGAACGCGACGCCCGCGACGGTCCCGAGGGTCCACGTGAGGTACTGCACCGAGCTGCACCCGAAGAGGAACCAGCGGTCGAAGCGACCGTCGCCGAGGTTGGCGAGCGCCCACGAGGAGTCGACGACCGCCTGCCCCTGAGCGGCCCGCCACGCCGCGCCGCCCGGGAGGGACGGCGCGAGGGCGACGCCCATCGGCAGGAAGCGGCCGTTCATCAGCGCCGCCGCGCCGACCGCTGCCGCGACGCCTCCGCCCGCGCCGATGATCGCGATCGCGGCGAACTGCGCGGACCCCGCGAACACGACCATCGACATCACGACGGCCGCGACGGGCGGGAAGCCGGCGTCGACCGCGAGAACCCCGAACGACAGGGAGAGGAAGAACCCGACCGCGGCGAAGGGGACCCCGGCCCGCAGGCCCGCGTCCCACGACTCCCGCGGGGTACGCGATCCGGCGGCGTTGGTGACGGAGGGACCCAGGACGGACAGGCTGCCGGCACGGCGTCCCGGGCGCCACGAGGATCCCTGGGATCGCCCGACAGCCGCGCTGATGCCGGGCGTCCCGCGACACCGTCCTGACAACGCGTGCGTCATGCTCCGCCCAGCGCACATGGCAGGCATCGACTCCGAGAAGGATCCCCGCGGGGCCCGCTGGGAGCGGCGGCTCAACGTCCCCGTTCTCGTCGCGGCGTGGCTCGCGATCCCCACCGTCTTCCTCTACTTCTCCAAGCTCGAGGGGACCTGGTTCACCGTCGCGGTCGTCATGGCGTGGGCGATCTGGCTCACCTTCTTCGCCGAGACGGTGATCATGCTCGCCGTCGTGGCCGACCGCCGCGCGTGGATCCGCGGGCACGTGTTCGGGCTTGTCGTGCTCGCCGCGACGCTCCCGGCACTCACCCATCTGCTCGAGGCCCTCCTCGCGGCGAGGGCGGTCTCTACGCTCCAGGCGGCCCGGATCGTGCAGGTCCTCTACCTCGCCAAGGCCGCGAAGCTGCTCAAGGGCATGCTCGTCCTGCGCAGCAAGGGGAGGGAGCCGGCGAACCCGGCGCTGAGGACCGCGCTGCTGCTCGTCGTGTGCGTGATGGCGGTCGGGATCGGCCACCGGATCGTCACGGGCGAGAAGGAGCCGACGCCGCTTCATGGTGCGTTGGAGGCGGTCGAGGACCTCTCACTGCTACCGTGAGCGGCACGGACGACGCCGTCGTCCGTGAGGTTCTCCGTTCTGATTGTGCGCTCCGAGCGCGTTTCGGGTTCTGAGGCAGCCTCCCCGAAACGCCGCGGCACACGGCCGCGCGACACAAGGAGCACCCCCCGTATGACCACTTTCGCCGACCTCGGCGTGTCCGAGACCTGCGCACGTGCGCTGACCGACGGCGGCATCCTCGCCCCGTTCCCGGTCCAGAGCGCCGTGATCCCCGACGCCATGGCCGGGCACGACGTCCTCGTGCAGTCGCCGACCGGATCGGGCAAGACCATCGCGTTCGGCCTGCCGATCGTCGAGACCATCGAGGCGACCGACCGCCGCGCCGCGGCCCTCGTCCTCGCCCCGACCCGTGAGCTCGCGACGCAGATCGTCGAGGACATCCGTCCGCTCGCCCAGGCCCGCGCGCTCTCGATCGCCGCCGTCTACGGCGGTGTCGGGATCGTCGCCCAGGCAAAGCGCGCCGAGAAGGCCCACATCATCGTCGCGACGCCCGGTCGCCTCATCGACCTGCTCGACCGCCGCGAGGTCGACCTGCGCCACATCCGGATGGTCGTGCTCGACGAGGCCGACCGCATGCTCGACATGGGCTTCCGCCCCGCGGTCGACCGCATCCTGCGCGAGACTCCAGCCGCGCGGCAGACGCTCTTCTTCTCCGCGACGCTCGACGGTGCGCCGCGTCAGTTCGCCGACTCCTACACGAAGAACGCCCGTGAGCACCGCGTCGCGGCGCCGGTCTCGCTGCGCTCCGCGAAGATCGCCCACCGCTTCGTTCCCGTCGCGCATGCCGACAAGCTCGACGTGCTCGCCACGATGCTCGAGCGGGAGGAGCGCGGCCTCGCGGTCGTGTTCGTCCGCACCAAGCGCGGCGCGGACCGCCTCGTCAAGCGGCTCAGCAGCCGTGGCGTCAACGCGGTCGCGATGCACGGCGACAAGTCCCAGGGCCAGCGCGAGCGGGCCCTCGCGAGCTTCGAGCGGGGTGACAGCGACACGCTCGTCGCCACGGACGTCGCCGCGCGCGGCCTCGACGTCGCCGACGTGACGCACGTCATCAACTTCGACGTGCCGGAGGACCGCGACACCTACACGCACCGCGCGGGACGGACCGGTCGCGCCGGTCGCGAGGGCACGGCCGTGACCCTCGTGATGCCCGACCAGGAGCGCGACGTCGCCGCGATCGCCCGCGAGCTCGACATCTCCGACGAGCTGCTCGCGGCCGGCATCCGCTCGAACGGGTCCGGTCCGTCCGGCCCCGGGAAGAAGGCCAAGGGCTCCGTCGCGCGCGGCGGTCACCCCGTCGGCGCGGGCGGGCAGGGTCGCGGCGGTCGCGGCCGTGGCGGACAGGGCGGGGGCGGCCGGTCGCAGGACGGCGGCCGCACGCACGGTGACGGCTCGTCCCGCGGCGGTCAGCGCTCGAAGGACGGGGCCCGCACCCACGAGTCCGCCGGGTCCGGCGGCTCCAAGCGTGGTGGCGGCGGCCGTGGCAAGGGCGGCGGCTCCTCGGAGCGCCCGACCTTCAGCGGCGGCTCCTACGGCGGATCGCGCCGCGGGCGCTAGCGCCCCGACCCTCCGCAGTGACCCGATCGGGGCCCGCCATGCGGGCCCCGATCCGCGTGAGGGACCACTTGGGTGTCGACGGCCGGGGACGTTCGCACGTCGCGGGCCGACCGGCGCTCAGCGGCCGGCGTGTGCCACGACGC
>JBFIDS010000456.1:0-3395 GCA_041603715.1 Paraconexibacter sp.
GGCGTAGGCGCCAGTACCGGCCCCACGCGTCCTCGACCTCCGCCTCGAGCGCGGCGACCCGCGCCTCGAGGTCCTCGGATCCGGCGGGAGGGCTGCTCACGGAGCCGAGGATATGCACCCGTGACCGCTAGGGTCGAGGGCCGACGCCCGACCGGGAGACGCATGGAGAAACCGAGCACGAGCGCCCCTGATCCGAACGACGAGCGCGTGGCGCACCTGGAGTCCGCCCTCGCCGAGGCGACCCGCGAGCTGTCCGCCCGTCGGGACGAGGTCACGCTCCTGTCGCAGAAGGTCGCCCGCGTCGAGGGCTCCGTGACCTGGAAGCTCTTCGAGCGCGTCCGGGGACGGCTCTACGCCGCGATCGGAGGCCGCGACGGGGTCGTCGGCCGCACGCTCCAGCGCACCTTGCGCGGGGCGGCGCGCATCGCCGGCGGCGGACGGCGACCGGGCGCGTCGGCCCCGGAGGGGGCGCCGGACCCTGGGCAGCCGGTGCCCGACGCGACGCCGGCCACACCCGTGGTCCCGCCGCCGCTCGGCTTCCGGTCGCTCGACCTGCCGCGCTTCGCCGAGCCCGTCGTGTCGATCGTCGTCCCGGTCCACCGTGATCCGCAGCTCTCGTTCACGTGCCTGGAGACGATCGCGCAGAACACGGGCGGCGTCGCCTACGAGGTCATCGTCGTCGACGATTCGGGCGACGACGAGAACGGCTTCCTCTGGGACCTCGTGAGCGGCGTCCGCGTCGTGCGCAACGAGGAGAACGCCGGCTACCTGCGCAGCGTCAACCGCGGCGCGGCCGAGGCGTCGGGGCGTTTCCTCGTGCTCCTCGACAACGACACCGAGGTCGAGCCGGGATGGCTCGAGGCGCTCCTGCGCCGCGCGGACTCGGCGCCCGACGTCGGGGCCGTCGCGCCGGCGCTCCTCTACCGCGACCGCTCGCTCCAGGAGGCCGGGAGCATCGTGTTCAGGGACGGCACGCGGCACCGATACGGGCGCGGCCAGGACCCGGACGCGCCGGCGTTCTCCTTCGCGCGAGAGGTCGACGCCGCGTCCGCCGCCTGCCTGCTCGTGCGCCGTGACGTCTTCGACGATCTCGGTGGCCTCGACGAGCGCTTCGATCCGATGGACGGTGCCGACCTCGACCTGTGCTTCGGCGTGCGCGCGGCGGGCCGTCGGGTGATGTTCGAGCCGCGGGCCCGGGTCGTGCACCACGAGGCGGCCTCGACCGCGACCGTCGATCCCGAGGTGCGCGACCGCGCCCGCGAGTCCGGGCGCGCGGCGCTCGCGGAGAAGTGGCGGGACGCGCTCGAGCGCCAGGACGAGCCCGACGAGTCGCGCGTGCGGCACGCGAGCTCGCGCGCGACGGGACCGCACGTGCTCGTCGTCGACCATCGCGTGCCGACCCCGGACGTCGACTCCGGCTCGCTGCGGATGTGGCGCATCGTCGAGGGCCTGCTGGGTCTCGGCTGCCGCGTGAGCTTCCTCCCCGACGACGGCCTCGCGCCGCAGCCGCAGACGGCCGGGCTGCAGTCGCTCGGCGTCGAGGTGCTCCACGGGCCGGTCAACCTCGCCGCCGAGCTCGAGTCCGCGCCGGGTGCCCTCGCGCTCGCGATCCTCAGCCGCCCGGCCGTCGCGGCGCGCCACCTCGACGTCATCCTGCGCCATGCGCCGCAGGCGCGGATCGCCTTCGACACGGTCGACCTGCACTTCGTCCGTGAGCAGCGCCACGCCGACCTCGGTGACCGCGGCGCCCAACGGGTCGCGGCGACGATGAAGGAGC
Source organism: Paraconexibacter sp. (assembly GCA_041603715.1). Classification (GTDB taxonomy): domain Bacteria; phylum Actinomycetota; class Thermoleophilia; order Solirubrobacterales; family Solirubrobacteraceae; genus Paraconexibacter. The sequence continues at coordinate 1,778 of JBFIDS010000456.1, forward strand.
TCGAGCTCGGGCTCGTGCGCGGGACCGACGTCACGCTCGTGGTGAGCGACACGGAACGCGACACGCTGCTCGCCGAGGTCCCGGGGGCCGATGTGCGCGTCGTGCCCAACGTCCACGACGTCGAGGCCGACGTCGCGCCCTGCACCGGCCGCGAGGGCATCCTCTTCCTCGGCGGCTTCCAGCACGCGCCGAACGCCGACGCGGTGGAGCACCTCGTGCGCGACGTCATGCCGGCGGTCTGGGAGCAGCGGCCCGACCTCCGCGTGACGGTCGTGGGCCGCGACGCGCCGGACGCGATCGAGGCGCTCGCCTCGGACCGCGTCACGATCGCCGGCTGGGTCCCCGACCTGGAGCCGCTCCTGTCGGGCTCGCGGATGATGGTCGCGCCGCTGCGCTTCGGCGCCGGGATGAAGGGCAAGGTGACGCAGAGCCTCGCGCACGGCCTGCCCGTGGTGACGACGAGCATCGGCGCGGAGGGCCTGGGCCTCGTCGACGGCGCCGACGCCCTCCTCGGCGACGATCCTGGCGGCCTCGCGGAGCGGATCGTCCGCCTCGCCGGTGACGACGAGCTGTGGCGCACGCTGTCGGCGGGTGGGCAGGCCGTCGTCGAGCGGCGCTGCTCACGGCGGGTCGTCGAGGCTGAGCTGGAGCGACTGCTCGCCGACGCCGGGCGTTCACAGCCGTCGCCGCAGCCGCGGGGCGGCATCGGGAGCGCTCCGGCCGCTCGGAGCGTCCCCGGGCGCGCTCGCAAGCTCGGGGTCGTCCTCACCTACGACGACGTCGACATCGTCGCCGACACGATCGGCCACCTCCTCGAGCACGATCACGACGTCGTCGTCTGGGACAACGGATCGACCGACGGGACCTTCGAGCGGGTGCAGGAGATGCGCCCGGATCTGCTGGAGCTGCGCCGTGTACCCAAGGAGGAGCTCGGGCTCTACGAGATCTACGGCGCGATGAGCCACCACCTCATCGACGATCTCGCGTCGCGCTACGACTGGGTGAGCTGGCCCGACAGCGACGAGATCCTCCTCGGCGAGCATTCCGACGAGCCCTACGGTGAGTACGTCGACCGCCTCGTCCGCTCGCCCTACGACTGGTGCGAGTTCCGCAACTGGAACTTCTGGTGGACGGAGGAGGACGATCCCCGCGTCGAGAGCCCCGTCGCCCGCATCCGGCATTACGCGCTCTTCGACAACTGCGCGCCCCGCGTCCGGGCGTGGCGCGCGAAGGTGACGAACGTCCGCGAGTTCAACCACAACCCGCTCCCCGGGACGCGCGCGCCGGAGCTCGCCAACCTCTGCCACTACCCGTTCCGCTCGGAGGCGCAGGCGCGCGAACGGCTGCGGACGCGGGCGGACATCCAGCGCGGCGAGCAGAACTGGCACTACAACCGCATCCAACGGGAGCCCGACGTCGTGCGCATCGATCCGACGTCCCTGCAGCGGGCCGACCGTGATCCGCGCGAGGGCGGTCTCGTCCTCGTCCCGGGGGAGTTCGACTGGTTCAGCGTCTACGGACGGTGAGCCGCTGACGCGCCTCAGCGTCTACGGACGGTGAGCCGCTGACGCGCCTCAGCGTCTACGGACGGTGAGCCGCTGACGCGCCTCAGCGTCTA
>JBFIDS010000457.1:0-3394 GCA_041603715.1 Paraconexibacter sp.
CCGGGACGGTCGGCGGCCGGATCGCCTGCGCGAACACGCCGTCCTCGATCGCGAGCTCGCAGATCCGCATCGCGAGCTCCGCGTCGCCGATGACGAGCGGGACGATCTGCGTCGACGAGCCGCCGACGTCGAAGCCCTCCCGACGCAGCTCGTCGCGCAGCGCGTCGGCGCCGTGGCACAGGGCGTCGACGCGCTCCGGCTCGCGCTCGAGGACGTCGAGGGCTGCGAGGGCGGCGGCGACCGAGGGCGGGGGAGGGGCGGTCGAGAAGATGAGCGGGCGGCTCGTATTGACGAGCAGCTCGACGAGTTCGCCCGAGCACGCCGCGAACGCACCGTAGGACCCGAGCGCCTTGCCGAGCGTGCCGACGACGACGTCGACCTCCCCCTCGAGTCCGGCCGCGGCGACCGCGCCTCGGCCGCCCGGTCCGTGACACCCCGTGCCGTGGGCCTCGTCGACGACGAGCCGGGCGCCCGTCCGCCGGCACAGCTCGACGAGCTCGGCGAGGGGGGCGACGTCGCCGTCCATCGAGAACACGCTGTCCGTGACGACGACCTTGGGGGCGTCGGGGTCCGGGGACCGCCGATCCATGGTCCACGCGAGATGCTCGACGTCGGCGTGGTCGTACACCGCGACCTCCGCCCGCGCGAGCCGGCAGCCGTCGATGATCGACGCGTGGTTGAGCGCGTCGCTGAAGATCGTCGCGGTGCGGGCCGTGGTGGACCCGATCGCGGCGAGAGCGCTCACGACGCCGACGTTGGCGAGGTAGCCCGAGCCGAAGAGGACGGCGTCCTGCGTGCCCTTGAACGCCGCGAGACGCTCCTCGAGCTCGCGGTGGATCGTCATCGTGCCGCTCACGAGACGCGACGATCCCGAGCCGGCGCCCCAGCGCAGCGCCGCCTCGGACGCGGCGCGGGTCACGCTCGGGTGGTCGGCGAGCCCGAGGTAGTTGTTCGAGCACAGCAGCAGCACCGGCCGGCCGTCGAGCACGATCCGAGGTCCCTGCGGCCCGCTGACGACCCGCAGGCGGCGGTGCAGGCCGGCGTCGCGGATCTCGTCGAGCCGGGCGGCGACGTCCCCGGCGAGGCCGAGCCCGGCGCTCCCTGCCTCCCCGGAGTGGGCGCCCATCGTCGCCGCGCTCAGTGGCCGAACGGCATGCCCGACGTGAGCGCCGGTTCGGGCTCCTGTCCGGCCGGCCAGCGGTTCGCGGCGCCGTCGGGCCGCGGCGGCACGGCGCCCTTCTTGGCGTAGCGCAGCTGGCTGGCGGGGTCCCAGAGCTGGATCTCGATCCCGGCCTTCTCGGCCTGGTCGCGCGTGTCGAGGTAGTCCTCCACGACATCGGGGGTCTCGCCGTCGAGCCAGCCCGAGCGGTTGTCCGGTCGCGGGTTGGCGCCGTTGTCCTCGTGACGGGCGATGTTGAGGCCGAGGTTCTCGAACATCGCGCGGTCCTCGGCGGGCGTGTTGCCCAGCGTCGTGAGGAAGTTGCCCATCATCACCCCGTTGAGCCCGGCCTTGACCGCCATCTGCTGGAGGTCGCCGATGTTCTCGGTGCGCCCGCCGCACAGACGGAAGAGGGCGTCGGGGAGGATGAGGCGGAAGATCGCGATCCACTTCACCGCCTCCCAGGGGTCCATGAGGTCACGGTCGCCGAACTTCGTGCCCGGCCGCGGGTTCAGCAGGTTGATCGGCACCGAGGTGGGATCGATGGAGGCGAGCTGGAAGGCCATCTCCACCCGCTGCTCGCGCGACTCCCCGAGGTTGAGGATGCCGCCCACGCACGTCTCCAGGCCAGCCTCGCGGACCGCGTCGATCGTCCGCAGACGGCCGGCGTAGCGCACGGTGGAGGAGACCTCGGGATAGTAGGACTCCGCGGTCTCCACGTTGTGGTGCACGCGCTGGATGCCCGCGTCCTTGAGCTGCTTGGCGCGGGCGACGCTCATGTGCCCGACCGACGCGCAACGCTTGAGGTTCGTCTTCTCGGCCACGAGGCGCGCGCCCTCGAGGATCTTCTCGAAGTCGCGCTTGGACAGGCCCTGGCCCTGCGTGACCATGCAGAACCGATGCGCGCCGGCGGCCTCGGCGGCCTTCGCGTGCTCGAGAATCTGCTCGGGCTCCATCATCGCGTGCAGCGGCGTCTCGGCCTCCGCGAACCGCGACTGCGCGCAGAACCCGCAGTCCTCGGCGCACCCGCCCGACTTCGCGTTGACGAGCGAGCACATGTCGGTCGCATCGCCGAACGTCGCGCGGCGCGCCTCCCACGCCCGCTCCACGAGCGCCTCGATCTCGGCGTGATCCTCGATCTCGCCCAGAGCGAGGGCCTCTTCACGGCTGATGAGCGGCGGCATCCCCGGCACGATAGGTCGATCCGCGGACACGTGCTCTCTCGTCGCGCGAGCGCCTGCCGACCGGGGGGGACGACCCGGACCGACGGATGATGGTCCGGGAATACCGAAAAGCGGGGATGGTGCGCGTCACGTGACGCCGTTACCGTGGCGAGGTGCCCGTCCGGTGCCCACTCGTCGGCGTGTCCGCACCGCTGCCCGTGCGGGTCCTGCTCTGCGACGACGTCGTCGCCTTCCGCGACCTCATGCGGCTCCTCCTCGTCGAGGAGCCGGGGATCGAGATCGTCGGCGAGGCCGGCGACGGGCGTGCCGGCATCGACGCCGCCGCCCGACTCGAGCCCGACGTCGTGCTCCTCGACCTCTCGATGCCCGATATCGACGGCCTCGCGGCGATCCCGGTGCTGCGAGAGCGGGTTCCGGGCTGCTCGATCATCGCTCTGTCGGGGTTCGGCGCCGACCGCATGGAGAGCACCGTGCGTGAGGCCGGCGCGACCGCCTACGTCGAGAAGGGCGCCGACATCTCCGTCATTCGCGCCGCGATCCTCGCGGCTGGCCCGCGGCGCCCCGCCGTCGCGGCCTGAGGGCGACGCGATCAGGCCCGGACCGCCTCCAGGAGCCCCGTCCGCCACGTCGGCCGTGCGGGCTGCCATCCGAAGGTCTCCTTGAAGCGGGCGTTGTCGTTGCCCCGCAGGGTCGTCGCGAAATGGACCGCGTGCGGTCCCGCGGCGATCCGCGCGACCCAGGCCGGGATCCGCGGCGGGCGCCGCGCGCCGATCGCCTCGGCGACCGCGGGGAGCCACTCCCGCATCGGCGCCGGCTCGTCGTCGCAGACGTTGTAGACGCCCGGTCGTCCCCCGTCGAGGGCGAGGACGGTCGCCGCGGCGGCGTCGTCGACGTGGACGAACGACGAGGTCCCGGCCCCATCGCCGACGAGCGGGAAGCGCCGGCGGGCGATCTCGGCGACCGTGCTCCCGTCGGGGGCGTAGTAGGTCCCGGGCCCGTAGAAGAAGCCGTAGCGGAGCACGACCGGGGAGAGGTCCCCGGCGGCGAGGAC
>JBFIDS010000458.1:0-3381 GCA_041603715.1 Paraconexibacter sp.
GCCGCGAAGGCGGTCGGCATGAGGGTCGAGCGCTTCGCCCTGTTCTTCCCGCCCCTGCTGTTCCGGGTGCAGCGCGGGGAGACCGAGTACGCGATCGGCGCGATCCCGCTCGGCGGGTACGTCCGCATCACCGGGATGAGCCCCGAGGAGGAGATCCCTGAGGAGCACGCGCACCGCGCCTACTACCGCCAGCCGGTGTGGAAGCGCGTCGTCGTGATCGCCGCCGGGCCCCTCGTGAACGTCGTCGTCGCCTTCCTCATCCTCGCGACGCTGTTCCTCTCCCAGGGCGTCCAGGAGTCATCGACCCGCGTGGAGGCGATCGAGCGCGGGCAGCCGGCCGCCGAGGTCCTCCAGCTCGGGGACCGGATCATCTCGGTGGACGGCGTGGCGAGCGACGAGATCTCCGTGCTCACGCAGCAGATCGGCACGCACCGCTGCCCCGGCGCACAGACCGCCGGGTGCCGCGCCGCCGACCCCGCCGAGCTCGTCGTGGAGCGCGACGGCCGACGCCTGAACCTCGAGGTCACGCCCGTCTTCGACGCCGAGGCGCAACCCCCGCGGCCACGGGTCGGCTTCGCGTTCGGGGCCGAGCCGCGCGACGTCGGGCCGGTCGAGGCGTCCGAGATCAGCGTCGACACCATGTGGCGGATCACGACGCTCACCGTCTCGGCGATCACGAAGCTCGTCTACGACTCCGAGGCGCGCAAGGAGGTCTCCGGGGTCGTCGGCTCGTACGAGACGACCCGGCAGACCCTCGAGGTCTCCTGGATCCGAGCGTTCCAGATCCTCGCCATCATCAGCCTGTCGCTCGCGATCATCAACCTGTTCCCGTTCCTCCCGCTCGACGGCGGGCACATCTTCTGGGCGCTCGCCGAGAAGGTCCGGCGCAAGCCGATCCCCTTCCACGTGATGGAGCGGGCGAGCGTCTTCGGCTTCGTCCTCGTGATCCTGCTGTTCGCGGTCGGGTTGACGAACGACATCGACCGGTTGCGCGGCGAGGGCTTCGGCGTCCCTCGCTGACCCGCTCTCCGGCGGCCGGCAGCAAGGCGTGTCGTGACCCGCGGGCCTGCGGTACGCTCGCCGCGAAGAGGGTCCCGGCCACGGGCGGGGCCGACACGGAGAGGGGTATGTCCGATGGAGAGCAGCACCGCAGGCCAACGCGCCGTCGATGCCACGTCGATCGCCGAGGCCTTCCGCATCACCGCCGGGAACCGCGCCGACCAGGTCGCGATCCGCACGAAGGACGACGAGCTCACTTGGACGTGGTCCGAGCTGCGCGACCGCGTGGACGCGCTCGCGGGCGGACTGCACGGTCTGGGGCTGCGCAAGGGCGACACGGTCGCGCTGCTCTTCGTCAACCGGCCCGAGATGCACCTGTGCGACCTCGCGGCGATGATGGTCGGGGCTGCCCCGTTCTCGATCTACATGCAGTACACCGCGGAGCAGATCCGGTTCGTCGTCTCCGACGCCGGCGCGCGGATCCTCATCACCGAGCAGGCGTTTCTCCCGCAGGTGCTCGAGGCGCGCAAGGAGCTGCCGGATCTCGAGCACGTCATCGTGATCGACGGCGACGCGCCTGAGGGGACTCTCGCGCTCGCCGACGTCGAGGGCTCGGACGACGACTTCGACGTCGACGCCTCGGTCGCGCAGATCGGTCCCGAGGACATCCTCACGCTCATCTACACCTCGGGCACCACGGGTCCGCCGAAGGGCGTCCAGCTCTGCCACCGCAACCTCATGAAGACCGTGCAGGGACTCGAGGAGCTCATCGAGTTCCCGCCCGACGCACGCGTCATCTCGTGGCTGCCGTCCGCGCACATCGCCGAGCGCGCGGCGCACCACTACCTCCCGATCGTGTTCGGGATCCAGATCACGTCGTGCCCCGACCCGCGCCAGGTCCTCGCCTACCTCCCGGAGGTTCGCCCGAGCTGGTTCTTCGCCGTCCCGAGGATCTGGGAGAAGCTGAAGTCCGGGCTGGAGGCGCAGATCGCCTCCCGCGAGCCCGAGGAGCGTGAGAAGGCGCAGGCGGCCCTCGACGCCGCGATCAAGAAGGTCCGCCTCGAGCAGGCGGGCGAACCGGTCCCCGATGAGCTCGCCACGGCGGTGGCGAAAGCCGACGAGGCGATGTTCGCCCCGATCCGCGCGATGCTCGGCTTCGATCAGGTGACCTCGGTGAACGTCGGCGCGGCGCCCACCCCGGTCGAGGTGCTCGAGTTCTTCCACGCGATCGGGATCCCGCTCGCCGAGCTGTGGGGGATGAGCGAGACGTGCGGGTCCGGCACCGTGAACCCGCCCGGGAAGGTGAAGATCGGCACGGTCGGACCGGCGGCGCCCGGCAACGAGATCAAGCTCGCCGAGGATGGCGAGGTCCTCATCCGCAGCGACGCCGTGATGGTCGGGTATCGCAACCTGACCGAGAAGACCGCGGAGACGATCGACGCCGACGGCTGGCTCCACACGGGAGACATCGGGGTCCTCGACGAGGACGGCTACCTCAAGATCGTCGACCGCAAGAAGGAGATCATCATCAACGCGGCCGGGAAGAACATGAGCCCGGCGAACATCGAGGCGACGCTCAAGAGCTCCTCGCCGATCATCGGGCAGGCGTGCTGCATCGGCGACGGACGGCGCTACAACGTCGCCCTCATCGTCCTCGACGCGGACTTCGCCCCGATGTGGGCGCAGCAGAACGGCATCGAGGACACCTCGATCGAGGCGCTCGCGACGAACGAGAAGGTGCGCGCGGCGGTGCAGGAAGGAGTCGACGGCGCAAACGAGAAGCTCGCCCGCGTGGAGCAGATCAAGAAGTTCGCGATCGTGGAGGGCGACTGGCTGCCCGGAGGCGACGAGCTGACGCCGACGATGAAGCTGAAGCGCAAGCCCATCGACTCCAAGTACGCTGCGACGATCGAGGAGCTGTACGCGGACTGAGGGGTCCGCAGGACTTCACCGGCGCAGGGAACGCGCCGAGGGAGAGGAGAGAGTGAGAGGGCCCGGCGCCACGGAGGCGGCGGGCCTCTCTCGTTCTCGGCCCGCCACGCGGATGCGCGACGAGGGTCGTGCGCTCAGCGCGCGCGCGGTGCGAGGTGCTCGTGGCCGACCGCCTCGACCGACGGGGTGCCGAGCAGCGTGAGCGCGAGCTCCAGCTCGGAGCGCAGCAGCTCGAGGACGTGCGCGGCGCCGTCCTCACCGCCGACGGTGAGGCCCCAGAGCGTCGGGCGCCCGACGAGCACCGCCCGCGCGCCCAGGGCGAGCGCGACCGCGACGTCGGTGCCTCGGCGGATCCCGCCGTCCACGAGGATCTCGACCTCGTCCCCGACCTCGTCGGCGACGGCGGGGAGCATGTCGATGCTCGCCGGCACGCCGTCGAGCTGGCGGCCC
>JBFIDS010000459.1:0-3380 GCA_041603715.1 Paraconexibacter sp.
CGTCGGCGGCGAGCGGGCCGAGCCGGCCGGCGACGAAGGAGCGGCAGCGCTCCGGGTCCAGCGAGCACAGCGCGGCCACCTCCGCGCGCTCGTACGCGACGACCGCACGGTCGGCGAGCTCGGCGACGCGCAGCGCCTCGACCGCTTCGGCGTGCGAGCGGCGGAAGCCGTCGAGCCCCTCCCCGGGCCGGCCGATCCCGACGCGCAGCGGGCCGGGCGGGACCTCGGGGGACGCGCGCACCACCAGCCAGCACCACGTCGTCTCCAGGTCGACGTGGACGACGAGCGGGTCCCCGGGAGCGGCGAGGTCGCGGGCGAGGCGCTCCGCCCGCACCCCGTCTCCCCGGATCGCGAGCGCGACGTGCGGTCCGGCGAGGTCGTGTCCGAGCGCCCGCGCCGCCGTCGCGAGGTCGAGCGCGTCCCCGGCGAGAAGGGCGCGCACCGTCTCCCTCCGCTCCGGCGACCCTGCCGCGGCGATCCGCCCGAGCTCCGCCGCGGCGTCGGCACCGAGGAGCTCCACGATGAGCTCGAGCCAGCCGAGGAGGAATCGGGTTCCGGCCGCCGCGGCCGACAGCGATCCGCCGGACTGCGCGACCGCGGCCGTCCACCGCTCGATCCAGTACGCGATCCCGAGCCGGTAGCCGCGCATGAGGACGTCGATCGGGACGCCGCCGCGGATCATCGCCCTGGTCGTCTCCACGACCTCGTCGCTGGGCGGCATCGTCTCGACGGGACGACCGCGCAGGAGCCCGTCGAGGAGAGCGGCGCTGTTCGCCTCACAGGACCGCACGACGAGGGGACGGATCGCCGCCACCGCGAGTCCGGGGGTGCGCGCGACGATGTGGTCGGCGACGTCGGTGCCGAACCGCGGCAGCTCGGGGAGCAGCGTCGTTGCGGCTCGCCGCACCTCCTTCCGTGTGGCCTCGTCCACTCGGCGACCATACCGCCGTCGTGCGCCAGATGGTCAAGGATCGGCCGCTCTTTCGACCATCCGACCGTTGCGCGCGGGCCGCGCGCCCGCCTACGGTCGCCATATGGACAACACCGTCGATGCCGTCATCATCGGGGCCGGGTTCTCGGGCCTCTACGCGATCCACAAGCTGCGCAACGAGCTCGGGCTCGACGTCCGGGCTTTCGAGGCGGCCGAGGGGGTCGGCGGCACCTGGTTCCACAACCGCTACCCGGGCGCGCGCTGCGACATCGAGTCCGTCCACTACTCCTACTCGTTCGACGAGGACCTCCAGCGCGAGTGGCGCTGGACCGAGCGCTTCGCCGGCCAGCCGGAGATCCTCGCCTACCTCGAGCACGTCGCCGATCGCTTCGACCTGCGCCGGTCGATCCGCTTCGGCACCCGCGTGACCTCGGCGGTCTGGGACGAGGACGCCGCCCGCTGGACCGTCGGCACCGACGACGGCGCGACCGTGAGCGCGCGGTTCCTCGTGTGCGGCCAGGGGAACCTCTCGACCCCCGCCGACCCGCGACTGCCCGGCCTGCACCGCTTCGCCGGTCGCGTCCTGCGCACGTCGTCGTGGCCGCACGAGGAGGTCGACGTGTCCGGCCTGCGCGTCGCCGTCGTGGGGACCGGGTCGACGGGCATCCAGGTGATCCCCGAGATGGCGCGACGGGCGGCGCATCTCACCGTCTTCCAGCGCACGCCCAACTTCGCCGCCCCGCTCGGCAACGCGCCGGTGAGCGACGAGGAGCACGCGGAGATCGTCGCGCGCTACCCGGAGATCCGCGCGCGCAGCAAGGAGACGTTCCTCGGCACCGACTACCCCGACCCCGAGCCCTCGGCGCTCGACGCCAGCGAGGAGGAGCGCCGCGCGCTCTACGACCGCTACTGGGAGACCGGGTCGTTCCGCATCCTCACCTCGACCTACGCGGACCTCCTCTTCGACGAGAACGCCAACGCGACGCTCGCCGACTACATCCGCGAGCGGATCCGCGAGCGCATCGACGACCCCGAGACGGCGGAGATGCTCGTCCCGACCGACCACCCCTACGGGACGAAGCGCGCGCCGTTCGAGACGGACTACTACGACACGTTCAACGAGCCCCACGTCCGGCTCGTCGACGTCCGCCGCACGCCCATCACCGAGGTCACCGAGAACGCGATCGTGTGCGGCGACGAGGAGCACCCGATCGACGTGCTCGTCCTCGCGACCGGCTTCGACGCGGTCACCGGCCCGCTCATGAACCTCGGGCTCGTCGGCCGTGACGGCCTGAAGCTCACCGAGGCATGGGCCGACGGCCCCCGCACCTATCTCGGCCTCGGCATGCACGGCTTCCCGAACCTCTTCACGATCACCGGGCCGCAGTGCGCGGTCGTGCTGCAGAACAACCCGCAGGCGATCGAGGAGCACGTCGAGCTCACCGCCGAGGCGATCCGCACGACGCTCGAAGGCGGCCACCGCACGTTCGAGGTGACCCGTGAGGCACAGGACGCGTGGTTCGCGCTCGTCTCCGGGCTGCTCGCGCTCACGCTCTTCCCGCGCGCGAACTCGTGGTACATGGGCGACAACGTCGAGGGCAAGCCCCGCACGCCGATCGTCTTCCCGCTCGGGGCGACGTTCTACCGGGCGATCTGCACGGACATGGTCACCCGCGGCTGGGCGGGCTTCGCGCTCGACGGCCAGGCCCAGGAGATCTCGCCGCAGCTCGAGCTCGACCCGCCCGTCTCGCTGCTCCTCGCCGGACTCGCGGCCCAGGGCGTCCGCCCGCTCGAGGAGCTCGAGCTCGACGAGGCGCGCGGGCTGCTCGAGACGTTCGCGATGCTCCAGGCGCCGAAGCGCGAGCTGGCGCGGGTCGAGGACGCGACGTTCACGGGCCCCGGCGGCGACCGGCCCGCGCGCGTCTACGTGCCCCACGGCGAGGGCCCGTTCCCCGTCCTCGTGTGGCTGCACCCGGGCGGCTGGGTCGCGGGATCGATCGCGATGGCCGACGAGCCGTGCCGCGCGCTCGCCGACGACCTCGGGGCGATCGTCGTCGCGCCGTCCTACCGACTCGCGCCGGAGGCGCCGTTCCCGGCGGCGGTCGAGGATGCTCAGGCGGCGGTGGAGTGGGCTGCCGGCGCGATCGACGCCTACCGCGGCGACGCGTCGCGGATCGCGATCGGCGGCGAGAGCGCGGGGGCGAACCTCGCGACGGTCGTCGCGCGTCGCCGTCGCGACGCGGGCGGCCCGGCGCTCGGCGCGCAGGTCCTCCTCTATCCGCCGATCGATCCGAACGCGCGAACGGAGAGCCGCGAGCGCCACGCCGCCGGCCCGATCGTGAGCGCCGCCGCGGCCGACCTGCTGTGGACCCTCTACCTCGGCGATCCGGCGAACGCGTCGTCCCCCGATGCCGTGCCGATGCGCGCCGACCTGTCCGGGCTGCCGCCC
>JBFIDS010000460.1:0-3379 GCA_041603715.1 Paraconexibacter sp.
CGTCACCGGAGCGAGCGCGAGGACGTGGCGGACGCGCACGAGCGGGTCGGCTCCGGGGGCTCCCGCCGGGAGTCCCGCGCGGCCGCCCGCCCACAGGGCGAGCTGGCCCCCCGCGGAGTGCCCCACCGCGACGACGCGGTCGAGATCGAGCGCGATGTCGGGCAGGCCCGCGAGGTGATCGATCGCGGTGGCGACATCGTCGAAGGTCTCGGGCCACCCGCCCCGCCCGCGTCGGCCCAGGCGCCCGTACTCGACGTTCCATGTCGCCCAGCCGCGGTCACGGAGATCCGCGCACAGCGGTCGCGTGATGATCGCGCCGTAGCGCGTCCGCCAGTACCCGCCGTGGAGGACGACGGCGACCGGGTGCCCGCCGGGCGGCACCGTTCCGCGGGGTACGAGCAGCTCGGCGACGCCGTCCCGGTGCGGGGCGACGCGGTGGCGCCGGGGCCGCGTGAGGAGCGCGTGGCGGGCGACCTGCGTGGCGACTGACACGGGCGGGTCAGCCCGCGAGCTTCGGGCTCGTCCAGGGCTCGGCGAGGCGCGCGGAGAGGAGCGCCGGCAGCTCCTCGATCGCGACACGCGACTGATCGAGGGAATCGCGGTCGCGGACGGTCACCGTGCGGTCCTCGAGGGACTGGTGGTCGACCGTGACGCACCACGGTGTGCCGATCTCGTCCTGACGGCGGTAGCGCTTGCCGATCGAGCCGCCCTCGTCGTACTCGGTCTGCATCCGGCCTCGCAGCGCCGTGAAGATCTCGCGGGCGAGCTCGGGCTGGCCGTCCTTCTTCACGAGCGGGCAGACGGCGACCTTCACGGGCGCGAGCCGCGGGTGGAGCTTGAGCACTGTCCGCATGCCGTCGGCGACCTCCTCCTCGTCGTAGGCGTCCACGAGGAAGGCGAGCGTCGCGCGGTCCGCGCCAGCAGCGGGCTCGATGACGTGGGGGACGTAGCGCTCCTTCGTCTGCGGGTCGAAGTACTCGAGCTTCTCGCCGGAGTGCTCGGCGTGCGCGGAGAGGTCGAAGTTCCCGCGGTTGGCGATGCCCTCGAGCTCCGACCAGCCGATCGGAAAGAGGTATTCGACGTCCGCTGTCCCCGAGGAGTAGTGCGACAGCTCATCGGCGTCGTGCTCGCGCATGCGCAGCTGTTCGGAGCGGATCCCCAGGTCCGTGTACCAGTCGAAACGCAGCCGCTTCCACTCGTCGTACCAGCGTGCGGCGTCGTCGGGCGGGCAGAAGAACTCCATCTCCATCTGCTCGAACTCACGGGTGCGGAAGATGAAGTTGCCGGGCGTGATCTCGTTGCGGAACGACTTGCCGACCTGGGCGATCCCGAACGGGGGCTTCTTCCGCGCGAACTGGAGGACGTTCTTGAAGTTGATGAAGATCCCCTGCGCGGTCTCCGGGCGCAGGTAGGCGACCGATCCGGTCTCCTCGACGGGGCCGACCGTCGTCTTGAACATGAGGTTGAAGTCGCGGGCCTCCGTGAGGTCGCATTCCGGGCCCTCCCCGGGGAGCTTCGACGGCTTGTTCGGGCACGTCAGGCCTGCGGCGCGCTCGGCGATGTGGTCCGCGCGGAAGCGGGCCTTGCAGGTGCGGCAGTCGACCATCGGGTCGCTGAAGCCGGCGAGATGCCCGCTCGCCTCCCAGACCTTCGGATGCTGGAGGATCGCCGAATCGATGGCGACGATGTCGTCGCGCTCCTGGAGCATGGCCCGCCACCACTCGTTCTTGACGTTCGTCTTGAGGAGGACGCCGTAGTGGCCGTAGTCGTACGTCGAGCCGACGCCGCCGTAGATCTCGGACGACGGGAAGATGAAGCCGCGGCGCTTGCAGAGCGCCACGATCTTGTCCATGGTCACGACGTCCTCGGCGGGCATCGGCGCAGGGTATCGGCGCGGTGGTCGCGGCCGCCCGGCGCACCGACCCAGTGGTCGTTGGCACTCTCACGGTGAGAGTGCCAGTAACCCGCCGCGCGACGTGGCATACTTCCCTCTGCCATGCCGATCTACGAGTATCGCCGCCCGGACGGGTCCACCTTCGATGTCATCCAGAAGTTCAGCGACGAACCGCTGACGAAGGATCCCGACTCCGGCGTCCCCGTCGAGCGCGTGTTCCACGCCCCCGCCATCCACTTCAAGGGCAAGGGCTTCCACAACACGGACTACGGCACGCGCCGGCGCAACCGCGAGATGGAGAAGAGCGCGGAGTCGGGCGCCGACGATCACTCGGGCAAGATGCAGGACAAGCGCGAGGCCAAGAAGTCGTCGTCCTCGACGGAGTCGTCCTCATCCTCGACGTCCTCGTCGGACTCGTCGAGCAGCACATCCTCGAAGGACACCAAGCCCGCCAAGAAGGACAAGAAGGCGGCCTGACCCACGCGGGTCGGCCGGGTCCTTCGGGCCCGCCGTCCCTCAGCCGTCGAGGAAGCGCTGCGCGGCCCGCCGCCGGCGCTCCTCGCTCACGACGAGGCCCGCCCCTCCGTCGGGCAGCGTCTCCACCCCCGAGGGGCGCAGGATCCGCGTCGGCGGCGACCCGCCGATGACGGACGCGGCGGCGAATCCCATCAGCGTCGGCCCGCTCATGTCGGTGACGAGCGCGCTCGGCGCCTTCCACGCGATCCAGGGCAGCCGCACGAACCCGGTCGGGGAGAGGACCCGTGAGCGCATCGCGCTCACGATCTTCTGCTGGCGGCTCGTCCTCGTGAGGTCGCTCTCGCGCGGGTTGCACTCGTTCTTCCGCGTCCGCGCCAGCGCGAGCGCCTGACGGCCGTCGATCGTCGTCTTCCCGCCCTTCAGCCGCAGGGTGTAGCCGCCGTTGCGGAAGCCGCCGTTGATGCGGCTCACCACGCAGCCGCCGCGATAGACGACGCCGCCCATCGCGTCGATCAACTCGGGGAAGTTCTCGAAGCTCACCTCGATGACGTGGTTGATCTCCAGGCCGAGGAACCCCTCGAGGGTTTCGACCATCAGCTCCGAGCCGCCCGCTGCGAACGCGGCGTTGACCTTCGCGCGTCCCAGTCCGGGGATGTCGGCGACCGTGTCACGGGGGATCGACAGCCGCGACGAGCGCCCGCCGCCGACCCGCATCAGCACGATCGAGTCGGCGCGCGACGGGCCGGTCGTCGAGCCGCCCGGCTCCTTCGTCTCCTCGCTGCGGCGGTCCGAGCCGAGCACGAGGACCGTCGAGGGCGAGAACGGCGGGAGGCCGCCACCGCCGAGCACGCGGTTCGCGCCGCCGTCGATGCCGCCGCCGTTCACGGTCGCGCTCACGAGGAACAGCACGGCGGACAGCGCGACCCAGCCCGCGACGGCGGAGACGAGCCACAGCGCGACGCGGGCCTTGCCGATCCGCCGGCCGCCCCGGCGGCGGCGCGGCAGCCC
>JBFIDS010000461.1:0-3373 GCA_041603715.1 Paraconexibacter sp.
GCCTCCATGCGCTCCGGGTCACCGCGGAAGGCCGACTCCACGGTCGACGCGAGGTCGAGCGCGACGAGCGACACCTCCATGCCCTCACGGTCCGGCTCGACGAGGGCCGCGTGGAAGACCTGGCTGGCGGGCCGGGCGGACCGGGCGCGCCGCGCCGCCTCCGCGACGGGCTCGACGAGCACGCCCGTCCAGTCCTGGAAGCGCTCGAGCCAGTACGTGTTCGAGTAGGTGACGCCGTCATGGGCCCCGGCCTCGACGAACGTCCCGCCGGGCCCGCCGAGGTGGTGCCACAGCAGTTCGTCGAGCCCGTGCGTGGCGAGCCGGCTGTAGCGGTCCGATCCCACGCGCTCGAACGCCCTGCGGCGCCCGGCCTTCAGCGAGCGCCGCACCGTCGGCCGTCCGATGATCGGCAGGGACCGGGTCACTTCCTTGATCGTGTTCATCGAGCGTAGACCTCACTTGCGTAGAAGGAGATGCCCCACCGGGTCGCCCGCGTGCGACCTTGCACGCGGACGTAACGGGCGGGACGGGTGGTGAACGTGGTCGTGCGCGCTCCCGGCTCCGTCGCGTCGACCGTCGCGGCGGTCGTGTACGTCACGCCGTCCGTCGAGGTCTGCACGTCGTACCGGGATGCGTAGGCGGTCTCCCATGTGATGACGACACGGCCGACCTCCTGCGTCGAGCCGAGATCGACCTGCCACCACTGACCGTCGGTGAAGGCCGAGCTCCAGCGCGTCGTTGCCGCGCCGTCGTTGCCGAACGTCGCCGGGTATCCGGGGTAGCTCGTCGACGCCGACGCGGTCCCCGCGCGCGCGAGGTCTCCCTGGGGAGGAGGCGGAGGAGGCGGCGTCGGGCCCGCGGGATCCTCGGGCCCGTAGACGGACGCCTCCCAGAACGAAACCCCCCAGCTCGTCGCGCGGGTCAGCGCGCGCAGGCGCACGTAGCGCGCGGTGCGCGGCGCGAAGGTCACGCGCTGGGGCCCCGACGCAGTCGTGCTCGCGCTCGCGGCCTGCGTGAAGAGGGCCCCGTCGGTCGAGGTCTCCACCACCCAGTCGCGCGGGCGGGCCGTCTCCCAGATCACGTCGATGGTGTCCACCGCGCGCGGGGACCCGAGGTCGACCCGCCACCACTGCCCGTCGGCGAAGGTCGAGCTCCATCGGGTCCCGGCGTTGCCGTCGACCCCCTTCTCGGGTGCGTACGTCGCGCTGTAGGAGCTCGAGGCGGTGGCGGGCCGGCCCGCCGCCTTGTCCTCGCGATAGGTGGCGGTGAGGGTCGTCGCCGAGTCGGGGACGACGAACGCGCGCTGAGCGGCACCGCCGTCGGACCAGGAGTCGAACCCGTACGTCTTCCCGCCGGTGGTGAAGCGCGCCGGCGCGGTGAGGGTCGTGCGGTAGCCCACGGCGGCGTCGCGCGTGGTCGGTGCGACGTCCTCCCCCTCCCCGAAGCCGATCCTGGCACCCTCGGGGACCGACCGCAGCGTCAGCGGGATCGTCTCGGGCACGATCTCGACCGTCGGGCTCGCCGCCCTGTTCCCGACGCTGTCGGTGGCGATCAGCGTGATCTCGTACCCGGAGTCGGCATCGTGGTCGTCGAACGGCGCGAACGTCGCCTCCGCCCCCGTGACCTCGCCGATCGGATGCACGTGCGTGCCGTGGCGCAGCACGATCTGCCACCGCAGCGAGACCCCGGTCAAGGGGCCGTCCTGGGCGTCCGTCGCGCCACCCGCAAGCCTCACCGGCTCGCCGATCACGTAGTGGTCGCCGTCGGCCGGCTCGTCGATCCGGGGCACGGGCGGCAGGTCACCGGGTGTCACGGTCACCGTGTCGGTCGCCGATCCGCCACGGTCGTCGCTCACCGTCGCGGTCGCCGTCGCCCGCGTCACCCCGGCCGCGTAGGTGTGGTCGACCGTCATGCCGGACCGGGGAGGCGTCCCGTCGCCGAGGTCCCAGACCGCGGCGAGCGGGTCGCCGTCGGGATCCGTCGATCCGGAGGCGGAGAGCCGGTACCCACGGCCGTCGGTTCCATCGAGCACGGTGGCGGTGACCTGGGCGACGGGGCTGCGATTGCCCTCGGTCGAGACGAGCTCGGTGATCGACCCGGTCGGCCCGCCGTCCCCGAACAGCGCCCAGGCGAGGTTTCCCTGCGGTGACGGCTCCAGCGCGGTGCCCCCGTGCCACCCCGTCGCGAAGGGCAGGACCTGGCAGGGCGTCGCGGCGCAGGTCCCGTCAGCGGCGAGCGCGAGCCGCTGGACGAGGCCCGTCGCGTAGTCACCGACGAAGAGGTTGCCGGCGAACTGCGGTCCGTAGGCGCTCGTGGGCGGCAGCGTCGGGCCGGCGACGATCGCGGCGTTCGCGTTCGCGTGCGGATAGGTCCACACGGGGGCCGTCGCGGTGTCCGCGGCGTAGAGCGCCTCGCAGCGCACGTCGGCCTGGTAGCCCGTCGTCCGGCGATCCCCCTCCCAGCACGGCCAGCCGTAGTTGCGGCCCGGCAGGACGCGGTCGAGCTCCTCCCGGTCGCCCCACCCCACGTCACCGACCATCGGCACCCCGTCCCGCAACGTGAAGCGGAACGGGTTGCGAAAGCCCTTCGCGTAGATCTTCGTGCACGCCTTCGTGAGGTCGGTCTCCGCGGGGCAGAACGGATGCCCCGGGAGGCCTCTGCCCTGGGTGTCGATGTGGAGCAGCTTGCCGGCGAGCGATCCCTCCTCCTGCGCGCGGAACGCGAGATCGTCGACCTGCGCGTACGACGCGCTGTCACCGACGCCGACGAACAGCGTCCCGTCGTCGGCCACGCGGATCGACCCGATGCCGTGGGACCGCCCGTCCGAGGGGATGCAGTCGTCGGCCGCGCGCGGACACGCTCCGCTGACGTCGTGGCCGAGGACGACGGTCGGCGCGCTCGCCGTGTTCGCCGCGCTCACCACGACTGACTCGATCCGGGCGACCGTCGGGCGGTCCGAGTCGGGCGTCTCCGGCTCGAGGTCGTACGTGTAGGCGTAGAAGAGACGGCCGTTCGTCGCGAAGTCACGGTCGACGGCGAGACCGAGGAGGCCGCGGTCCTGGACGGCGTTGACGCGGCTCGAGATGTCGAGAAGCGGCGTGCCGAGGAGCTGTCCGGCCGCGCTGACGACCCGGATGATGCCGGGCTTCGTCGCGACGAACATCCGCCCGTCGGGCGCCCAGGCCATCTGCGTCGGCTGCGCGATGCCGGCTGCGAGCACGCGCTGGTCGAACCCCGGCGGGACGCTCGGCTGCGCCGTCGCGGACCCGGTGCCGAGGACTGTGAGGACGACCGCGATCGCGAGCCCACGAGAGAGGCGGCGGTTGGCCGGCATGCGCGGACGGTACGCGCGCCGGCGCGGGGCGCCGGAGGA
>JBFIDS010000462.1:0-3370 GCA_041603715.1 Paraconexibacter sp.
GATGGTCCCCTTGAACGTCGTGGGGCTCGTGAAGCGACCCTCCAGAGTCGTGTAGAGCGTGAGGTCGCCGGCCTTCTCCTTCTTGCGGCCCGTCACCTTCCCGCTCTTGGAGATCGTCCAGGAGAGCTTCGGGCCCACGGTCGTCACGGTGGACATCGTCGAGCCGCTGCAGTCCTCCAGCACGCGGGCGACGAGCTTGGTGACCTTGCCCTTGGCGACGGTGAACCTCAGGTCGTAGCCGCGCTGGACCTTGGCGGCCTTGAACGTGCCGGGCTTGGGCGTCGCGGCGGGAGCCGACACGGGCGTGAGGAGGGCAATTGCAGCGATCGAAGCAATTGCGACAGGAGGAAGGGAGATCTGGACCATCCGGCGATGATGCCGCATCCGTCGCGGCCCGGGAAGCCCGGGCCTGCGCGCCGCCAACGCTCAGCTCACGCCGACGAGGTCGTCGCGCAGCGCGAGCACGTCGTCGAGTCCCGCGCGCAGGCAGCGCTCGAGGTCGGCCGTGTCGGGGATCGCCTTCGCGTCGACCGAGACCCCGATGCAGCACGTGCGCTCGTGCATGACGAGGCTCGCGACGACCGCGCACCCCGGGACGGGGGCGAAGGGGTACATCCGCAGGACGCGGGCGCCCGCGATGTACGCGCTGCGCTCGAGCCCGCGCATCGTCTGGGCCTGTACGTCGACGGACTCGGTCGCGTGGTTCGCGATGCGGGTGAGTGCCGCGGCCGGCATCCGGCCGACGACGGGCGCCGCGAGGCCGAGCACATCGAGGGCGGGCTCGTGGCGGGCCTCGAGGACTCGCCAGCGGATCACCTGCATCGCGTGGCGCGGGTCGGCCTCGTCGAGGGGGAGCGAGATCCGCGCGGTCGCGACGTGGCTGCCGCCGAGCTCATCCTCCCCGCGCAGGCTCACGGGGACCCCGACCGGCAGGTCGCGGATCGCGATGCCGTGCTCGGCGTGGAAGCGGCGCAGGCCGGCGGCGAGCGCGGTGAGGAAGGCGTCGTCGACGGTTCCGCCGCCCGCGCGTCCGGCCGCCGCGAGCGCGTCCTCGGGGACGTCGAGCGCGAGTAGGACGCGCCGCAGCCCGCGGCGGGCGAGGAGGGGCGAGGACGGCGTCGGCTGGGTCGTGACCCGGCGCAGCGACGCCGCCCATCGCGCGGACGAGACGGTGCTCGCGACGGGGCGCCGCGCCGTGCGTACCGCGGTACGGGTGGCCGCGCGGGCGGTGCCGGTCACCGCGCCGGGCGCGCCCTCCAGCAGGCGGGCCGCGTGCCGGCGGGCGAGGCCCGCACCGGAGACCGGCGGGTGCGCCCGGGTGCGCGCCCGGGGCTTGTCCGGGGTGGGGGCGCGACGATCGGAGTGCACGAGCTCGAAGAGCTCGATGAACGCCTCGCCGTCGGCGATCGCGTGGTGGAGCTTGAGCAGGTAGGCCGCCTGCCCGTCGGGAAGCCCGTCGATGAGCGTCGCCCGCCACAGCGGCCGCGTGCGATCGAGCGTGGAGGCGTGGAGGTCGGCCGCGACGGCGAGCGCATCCGCGAGGGTGCTCCCGGGCGGCAGGGTCTCGCGACGCAGGTGGTGGTCGAGGTCGACGTCGGCGCTCACCCACGCGGGCGGGCCGAGCCGCAGCGGGTCGTCGACGACCCGCTGGGCGAGCCGGGGGACGCGCTCGAGCGCCCACCGGTGAGCGGCCTGCAGGCGGCCGAAGTCGGGGACCTCGTCGAGAACGTCGAGGAACAGGCCCGGTGCGCGCAGTCGCGGATCGGACCCCGACCGCCACAGGGTCGCTTCGACGGAGGTCATCTCCTGGGCCGCGCCCCAGTCGACGTCGGCGCGTGGGTAGGGCGGTGGTGTCGAGGGACCGTCCCGCGCGGTGCGGGTCGCGCGGCCCGTGCTCACGCCGCGTCTGCCTGACGCGACGGCGTCAGGACCGGCGGCGCCGCGCTCACCTCGAGGATCGTGCGGGCGACGAGGTCCGGGTCGTCGAACATCGGCACGTGCCCGACGCCGGGCAGGAGGACGAGCTCGGCCTGCGGGATACGGGCGAGGAGCGGCGCGCCGTGGCGCTCGAACGGGATCGTGCGGTCGTCCTTCGCCCACGCGATCCGCACGGGGCACTCGACGCCGGACATGTCGCCGTCGAACGGGGCCTCGGGCCGCAGTCCGTCGGCGAACAACTGGAGGGCGGTGCACTCGAGCATGTCCTCGACCATGCCGCGCAGCGCTCCGGCGGGGAGCTGATCGCCGCGGGCCATCGTGCTCGCGAGAGCGAGGCGGCGCACGTGGCCGAAGCGCAGGGGCGAGAAGCGCAGCGCAGGGGTGAGGACCGGGGCGAGGAGCGACCCGGCCTTCACGGCCGCGCCGATCACGTCGAGCGTGCGCTCGAGGTCCTCGGGGGCGCGCCAGCCGCCCGCGGGGGACAGCGCGGTGACCGACTCGGCGCGACCACGTCGGGCGAGCTCGAGCGACAGCCATCCGCCGAGGGAGTTGCCGGCGATGTGGGCACGCTCGATCCCCGCCGCGTCGAGCGTGTCCTCGACGCCGTCGGCGAGCGTCCCGATGCTCAACGGCGCGTCGTCGGGGATTGCGGGCCCGCCGCGGTGGCCGGGGAGTGTCGGCGCGAACACGTCGTGATGCTCCGCGAGGAGGGACAGGACGGGCTTCCAGATTCGCCACGTGCCCGTCATCCCGTGCAGGAGGACGAGCGGCGTGCCGGCGCCCTCGCGGTGGTGGGGGCCGGGGGTTCGCGCCATCACGACACCCTCGCAGAGGGGAGCGGCGCAGGCGTGCCCCCCTCGGGGGAGGTTCGTCGCCCATGTGGGCCCGGACGTGGCCCCGCCATCGCTCCAGACACCATGTCCGAGGACTCCTGCCCCTGGGTGGCGGCGGATAACCGGGAGGCGTCCGAGTTGGCGCACCGACGCTCCTGGACGTGCTCGCGTGCGTGCCTCACAGATCGGCGTCCCTCGGGGCCGGGCGCCCGGAGACGAGCCGGTCGAGGACCTCGGCACGGACGAGGCGCGCCGGTGAGGGGTCCGCCACGGCCCGTGGGGCGATCCGGTCGCGCGGCAGGCGTGAGCGGGAACCCGCGAGGACGACGTTTCCGCGCAGGGCCCCGGCGCCGAGCGCCGTGACGTGCGCGTAGGCGCCCGTCAGCGACGCGGCGATGAGGCGCACGTCGTCGAGGTCGCGGGAGTCGACGACGTTCACGACGGTGAGCGGCGCGACCCGGGCCGCGTCGAGGAGGGCTTCGGCGGTGACGAGGTGGCGGGGGACGCGCGCGCCCACGAACGCATCGATCACGATCGCGTCCGCGCTGTCGTCGGCCCGGGCGGCGATCCGCTCGCGCCCGTCCCCGACGCGGCCGCGA
>JBFIDS010000463.1:0-3369 GCA_041603715.1 Paraconexibacter sp.
CCGGTAGCGGGCGGGGTCGACCGGCAGCTCGGAGGTGTCGTAGAAGATTCCGTCGCGGACCGCCGCGAAGAGGCGCCGGGCACGCTCGGCGTCGTCGGTCGCCGAGGCCGTCACGCGCCGCGCGAACGCGACGACGTCGGGATGCTCGCTGTCGAGGAAGTCGGTCGGTGCGAGGTCGTCGGCGGTGGGAGGCCCGATCACGGTCATGGTCGAACTGTGCCAAACGCGAGCAGCGGACCGTCCCCGCGGTCTCGCGGAGCCCCACGACAACGACGATGATCCGCGGATGCCCGACGACCGGCCCTCCTCCGTCCACGAGACCGTCCTGTACACCGACGACCTCGCCGCGACCGCGGCCTTCTACACCGACATCGTCGGGTTGCGCCTGGTGTCCTGGCGGGGGAAGCGGCTCTGCGCCCTGCGGGTCGGAGAGGGGCCCGGCTCGGGGGTGTTGCTGCTGTTCGATCCGGCCGAGTCCCGGATCCCGGGGCGCGACGTCCCGAGCCATGGCGCGCGCGGCGAGGGACACATCGCGTTCTCGGTCTCCGAGGCGGCGCTCACCGCCGTCCTCGGCCGCTGCGCCGCGGCCGGCGTCGAGGTCGAGCAGGAGGTCACATGGCCGCGCGGGGGGCGCTCGCTCTACGTCCGGGACCCCGGGAGCAACTCGGTTGAGTTCATCGTCGGAGAGATCTGGCCCGACTGACGCCGACGCCCGATCCCGCCGCCTCGGGGGGCGGACGGATATATAGCTGGACATCCGACCAACGGAGGGCCAAGCTTCACCCATGCTCTCCTACGGATTCGAAGTCGACGCTCCCTCGCGATACGGCCCGGCAGTGGAGATCGCGCTTGAGGACCTGCGTGAGGCCGCCGCCCGCGGCGAGGACCTCACCGCCGTCCGCCGGCGCGCCGAGCTCGTCGGCGCCCTCGACGGCGAGATCCAGGCGGTGCTCGCCGAGGCGCGCGCCACCTCAGCCGCCTGAGCGAGGCCAAGCGGCGCCTCTGTCGCAACTGAGACGCCCATTGCGTTCGCGGCGCGCGCGAATTAGCCTCGTACGTGACGGGTGGGGTCTCTGATCGGGACCCCGGCTCGGAGACGCCGCGCCGTCGGCTCGGCCGTCATCGGCCGCCGGCGTCACCCTCCGACGGGAGCGCCATGACAGAGCAGCAGAGAGAGCGACACCCTACTCACCCGCGCAGCCCGTCGGACATGGCCCCGCCGGCCGACCTCGACGTCCGGACCGCCGACGACGCGACGCGGTTCACGATCACGCTGGAGGGCGACCTCGATCTCGCGACGGTGGCGAAGCTCCGGGACGCGATCGCCGAGGCGTGCACGTCGAAGCGCCCCGAGGTGACGCTCGATCTCACCGGGCTCGCGTTCCTCGACTCCAGCGGCATCCACGCGATCCTCGAGCTCCACGCCGCCGCCACCGACGAGGGCCGTCAGCTCACGGTCATCCCCGGTCCGGGCCGCGTCCAGCGCGCGCTCGAGGTCGCGGGCCTCAGTGGGCTGCTGCCGCTCGCGCCCGCCCGTCGCCCGGCGACGCGCTGAACGTCAGCCGCCCCGCCGCACGCCCTGCTGGTGACGGCCCGCCTGCGGCCGTCGGCCAGGCGCACCGTCACGCGCACGGTGATCGTGCCGGCACGATCACGGCGGGTGACCGTGGACCGACCGAGGGCCTTCTCGACCTCGCGGTCCTGCCGCTGCGCCGCCACCGGACCGCGGTGACCTTCGCTCCTGCCGGCAGCGTCATCCGCGCCCGCAGCCTGCTGCCGCGCCGGATCGCCGTAAGGCGCCCGATCCGCGGGCGCGCCAACCTCGTCGTCGGGATCCGCCCGGCTGTCGAGGTCGTCGTGGCGCCCACGGGCCGCCGCCCGACCGAGCGGACGGGGGGTCGGCCGTCAGCGGCTGGCCGTCGGCGACGAGCCGCGGAGCGCCGTCCGGGCGGCGGTCCTCCCCGCCGCGACGAGATCGTCGAGCCGGGCGAACTCGAGAAGGCCGACTCCGCCGACCTCGGGCCGCACGACGATCTCCGCGTGCCGCGCCGCCGCGTCGGCGGTGTCGGCGGACGCGATCGTGATCGCGCGGACGATCGTCTCCTTCAGGCTCCCCGCCCGGCCGGCGACACCGCCGCCGTGCGGTGCGGTCACGTCGACCGCGAGGACCGGTCCCTCGCCGTCGGCGGCCATCGTCGCGATCGGGAGGTTGTCGAGGACCCCGCCGTCGACGAGCAGGCGATCGCCGTCCTCCTGGGGTTCGAACAGGCCGGGCAGGCACATCGAAGCGCCGACCGCACGGGCGATCGGTCCGCGACGCTGGACGACGAGCGCGCGGGCGTTGAGGTCGACGGCGACGCTGAAGCACGGCACGTCGAGGTCCTCGAAGGCGCCGTCGCCGAACGCCCGGTCGAGCATCGCGGCAGCGCGACGACCCGTGAGGACGGACCGCCGCGGCAGCCGGTAGTCCCCGAGCGGAGACCGGTCCACGAACTCTCGCCGCGCGATCTCGAGGAGCTCTCCGCTCTCGTGACCCCGGGCCGACAGCGCCGCGAGGAAGGCCCCCATGGAGCATCCGCCGATGCGGTCGACCGTGATGCCGGCCTCCTCGAGCACGCCGAGGACACCGATGTGCGCCAGGGCGCGCGCCCCGCCTCCGCTGAGGACGACCCCGACGCTGCGCCCGGTGAGGCGGCGCGCGAGGGGAGCGAGCGCCTTCGGGTCCGCAGCGCCCGCCGGATGCGCGAGCACCGCCCGGGCCGCCCACGACGCTGCCCACGCGCGACGCGCCTCTCGCGGGACCGCCGGACCGCACAGGACGACGTCGACCGGGCCGGGGGGCGTGACGCCGGACGGGCGCGGCAGAGCGACGTCGGCGGCGTCGGCGATCACGACGATGCGGTCGGACTGCCTCAGCGCGGCGGCCGCGCCGTCCTCGTCGGCGGCCCCGGCGACGAGGAGCACGTGGTCGTGGGACGCCTCCGCCGCCTCGAGCTCGGCCGGGACGCCGACGTCGCACACGGTGACAGTCGCGCCCACACCCCTCATCGCCGCCGCCAGCGCACGGGCGAACGCAGCCGCGACGGCGGTCCCCCGCGGGGCAGCCACCGCGATGACGGAGCTGTGCGGCACCGACGGCGGCGGGAGCGGTTCCACCTCGCCCAGGCGTGTCGCCAGCGCGGTGACGAGCGCCCGCACCCCCGCCCGGTCGACGAGGATCGTCTCGAGCGCCGCCGCCGGGACGCGGACGACCTCGCTGTCCCGGCGCGCTTGCACGGCCGCGGTCCGCGCCCGCCCGGTGAGCAGGGAGAGCTCGCCGAACAGCGCGCCCCGCCCGAGCGTCGTGAGGACGGCGCCGTGCCGGACGAC
>JBFIDS010000464.1:0-3362 GCA_041603715.1 Paraconexibacter sp.
GACACTGAGCCGACGCTACGCCCGAGAGGGGTCGCAGGTCAATGGGTGGAACGTCGACGGTGGCGCGATGCCGTCCGTCGTCGGGGCAGCGAGCGGTCCGGGGCCCACGAGCGGCCTGTGTATCGTCACCGCGGGATGCCCGCAGACCGCACGTATTCCGCCGACGAGGTCGACGCCGCCGTGGCCGTCCTCACGCAACCGGGACGGCTCGACCATGCCCAGGACGTCATCACCCACGCAGCGCCCGCCCTCCAGCGGGTCCTCGGGGAGGCGCTGCGCGCGGGCGGGTGGTTCGATGGTGCCCACGAGGACCAGGTGACGAAGGCCGCGGCCGAGGAGGACCCCGCGGCGCGGCTCGCCGCGGTACGCGTCCTCCTCGCCGAGGAGACGCGGCTCGGCATGCTCGTCGGCGCCGCCGTCGGCTTCGAGCTCGCCCGTGAGCTGGAGAGCGCCGAGGCCCCGGGCGCGGACATCCCTTCCGACGACACCCCACAGGAGAGGCAGGACTGAACCCATGGAGATCCGCTGGCTCGGCCACTCGGCCTTCTCGCTGCACCACGACGGCACCACGGTGCTCGTCGACCCCTTCCTCACGGGGAACCCCAAGGGCGTCGTGAGCGCCGACGAGGTGGAGGCCGACGCGATCCTGCTCACGCACGGGCATCAGGACCACGGTCCCGAGGACGCGGTCGCGATCGCGAAGCGGACCGGCGCGGCGATCCAGGCCATCGTCGAGGTCGCCGGCGAGCTCGGGGCCGAGGGCGTGACGACGATCGACACGAACATCGGCGGGACCGCGACCTACGACTGGGGCTGGTGCCGGATGACCCCGGCCTGGCACACGTCGACCACGCCGAAGGGCACGGTCACCACGCCCGCCGGCCTCGTCATCTCGATGGGCGGCATCGTGATCTACCACCTCGGGGACACCGCGCTGTTCAGCGACCTCTCGCTGCCGGGGCGCCGGGACGCGATCGACGTCGCGATCGTCCCGATCGGAGGTCACTACACGATGGACCGCCACGACGCCGTGACCGCGTGCGAGTTCGTCGGCGCGAAGACGGTCATCCCCTGCCACTACGGGACCTTTCCCCCGATCGAGACCGACGTGGAGGCCTTCAGGGCCGACGTCGAGGCGGCCGGGCACGGGACGGTCGTCGTGCTCGAGCCCGGGGGGACGTGGTCCCCGTGACCCACGCGGTCGTGCTCGTCGAGGCCGAGCGCGGGGCCATGGCCGACCTCGGGAGCGCGCTCGCCGGGATCGACGGGGTGGCGGAGGCCTACTCCGTGACGGGCGAATGGGACTTCGTCGCGATCGTCCGCGTCGCCGAGCACGAGAAGCTCGCCGACACGATCACCGGCCAGCTCCTCATGCTGCCCGGGGTCGTGCGTACGCAGACGATGGTCGCCTTCGAGGTGTACTCCCAGCACGACCGCGATTCGATGTTCTCGATCGGCGGCTGACGGCTACGGCTGGTTCTGCCAGCCCCGCTCGAACCAGATGTCGCGGTCGTGCCAGTCGTGGGCCATGAGCATGCTGCCCATCGCCGCGAGGGCGAGCAGCCCGCCGATGCGGAGTCGCGCGGCGACGACGCCGGCGGCGGCGACCCCGGTCAGGAGCGCGCCGGTCGCGCCGTGGTGGCAACGCTGCCCACCGATCCAGAGACGTCGGCGCTGGGCGTCATAGTGGATGAGATGTTGATCACTGGTTCCCATGATGGTGGTCCGAGAGGTCGATCCATCGATGCTCCGGTTATCGGACGTCGGAGGGCTTTCCTGCGCGGATCGGTGACCTTGATCGTCTGTTCGTCGATTCTGCTGTCGGCGTGCGGCGGCGGCGACGAGACGTCCGGGACCGTCCGTGACGCGCCGCAGGACGCGCCGCTGCCCGCCGTGAGCGCACCGACGACCCCCGCGGAGCCGACGACCGCTCCCGCGACCCCACCGGCCGCGACGTCGCCGCCGACGGCGACGGCGACTCCGCCCGCGACCGTGCCGCCCACCGGCACCACGACGACCGAGATCGGGGTGGGCGACTCCGAGGCGGCGGTCATCCCGGTCGACCTCACCGTCTCGGGCAGCACGGTCTCCCCGCGTCAGGTCTCCGTCCCCGCCTTCCTCACGATCGCCTTCGGCGGGCGGTCGACGGACGGTCGTGAGCACGCGCTGAGCCTGCGCACGCCCCGTGGCACGGTCACCGTGAACGTGCCTGCGGGCGGGGCGGCGAGCACCGAGGTCCCGGGGCTCCCCGCCGGTGAGTACATCATCGCTGTCGACGGACAGGCCACGGACGCGAAGCTCGTCGTCGGGGTCGAACCCGGTCCCTGAGGCCGCCCACCGTGGCGGCCCCGTGACGGGTCGGCGCCTACACTGGACCGGTGCCACGCCTCGTCGACGAGGAGTTCGGCCCGTCGCTGCCCGAGGTCGTCGCGGAGCGGACGGGCACCCCGGTCCGCACCGTGCGGATCGTGCTCATCGGCGTGCTCGTGGCCGTCCTCGTGCTCGTGCTCGTCGTCCGCGCCGTCCAGCGCGACGCCGCCCGGGGCGGGACGGCGGTGGTCCGCGACGTCGCCGAGCCGTTCAACCTCATCTACGACTCCGACCGGCTCGAGCGGGTGGACCCCCGGCCCGGGGAGGCGCTGCGGCTGCGGTCCCCGCGCGGCGCCGAGGTACCGATGCTCTACACCGTCACCGAGCGCGAGTTGCCGCCCTACCGCGGCGACGCGGCGGGGTTCCTGCCGCTCCACGCCGCCGGCCTCATCGAGGCGCAGCGGGCCGCCGATCCCGATTTCGTCCTGAGGGGCGAGGGCAAGGCGCGCATCAACCTGAACCCCGGGTACCAGATCCAGTTCCAGACGAGGGTCGGCGGCGAGACCGCCTACGGCAAGCGCTTCCTCCTCTACGTCGATCCCGACGGGACGGAGGAGACCCTCAACCGCCCGCGCACGATCGCCGACGTGCTCCTCCTCAACGGGCGTTCCGCCGCCGTCCCCAACGTCGGGGCCGTCGGGGGGAACGGACCGCTGAAGAACCCGCTGCGCTCCTTCCGCTTCGGGACCGAGCGGCCGTGACCGGCATGGACACCATCGGCTGGGACGACTTCACGAAGGTCGACATGCGGGTCGGGCGGATCGTCGCGGTCGAGGAGTTCCCCGAGGCGCGGCGCCCGGCCTGGAAGCTGAGGGTCGACTTCGGGGACGAGATCGGCGTCCTGCGCTCGAGCGCGCAGATCCCCACCTACACGCCGGAGTCGCTCGACGGCCGCCTCGTGATCGGCGTCGTGAACTTCCCACCGAAGCAGATCGGGCCCGTGCGGTCCGAGTGCCTGGTGATGGGGACCTACGCCGCCGACGGCACGGTCC
>JBFIDS010000465.1:0-3361 GCA_041603715.1 Paraconexibacter sp.
CAGGCCGCGCTGGCCGGACGCGACGACGCGGTCGGGATCCGCCGGATCGATCGCGAGCGCGCCGAGCGGCTCCGGCGGCGTCCGCTCCTTCCATGCCCGACCGCCGTCGTCGCTCACGAGCAGGGACGAGTCGCCGCTGCGGAAGTCCGTCCCGTAGCCGTAGATCCGGGGGCCGGCGGCCTCGAGGACGTGGAAGTCCCGCTCGCCGAGCAGGGATACCGGCGTCCAGGTCCTCCCGGCGTCGCGCGACTCGATGAGGCCGAGGAACGGCGGAAGGTCGTCGCGCAGATCCGGATGGCCCGAGCCGAGGAAGCGGTCCGGTCCCACGACCGCGAAGCCCATCGTGTCCTGCCGGCTGTCGCCCACCCGCTCGGACGTCCGCGCGCCCGGCGCCGAGCGGAACAGGCCCGTGTGGGTGGCGATGAAGAGCGCGCCGTCCTTCGGGTTCACGCCCAGTCCGTGGATGTGCACCTGGCCGGGGTCGGCGACCGCGGAGCTCGACGGGCGATCGCCGCCGGCGTCCCCGTCATCGCCGCATCCGGTGAGGGCGATCGCGGCCGTGAGCGCGGCGAGAATCGCGCGGGTCGGGGAGCGCAGGCTCATGCGGGCACCGTAGCGGGGGACCGTGCCCGTAGGTCTCCGCGGGAAGCCCTCGGGACGGTACCGATGCCCGCCCGCGACACACGCCCTAGATTCGGCGCATGTACTTGCACGACCATGACATGTCGACCGCGGGGGAGGTCGCGATGTGGATCATGATGGGGCTGTTCTGGGTCGCCGTCGCCGCCGTTCTCATCTGGGTCGTCCGGGGCTTTCCCGCTCGACGGCGTGACGGCGCCGAGGAGATCCTCGACCGCCGGCTCGCCTCCGGCGAGATCGACGTCGACCAGTACTCGACGCTCCGTGACGCGCTCGAGGGTCGTTCGCGGCCGCAGCCGCGGTGAGGCCGTCCTCGGCCCCGGCGTACGTCAGCTGAAGGCAGCCCAGCGACGCAGCTCGGGCAGCGGGTCGATGGCGACCCCGCCCGTGTACCACCCCGGCGCGGTCCAGAGCTCGAAGTGCAGGTGGCACCCCGTGGCGCGCCCTGTCTCACCGACATAGCCGACGCGCTGTCCCGCCCGGACCTTCGCGCCCTTCTTCACGAGGCTCGGATCCCGCAGGTGCATGTAGGCGTAGGACTGGCCGGTGGCGTCCTGCAGGACGACGTAGTTGCCCGCGCGGGACTGGAAGTCCGCGAACTGCACGACGGAGGGGCGGACCGCGACGAGCGGCGTGCCGCAGGCGGCGAACAGGTCCTGTCCGCCGTGGTTGCGCTCGCCGCCGAAGTCGTTCGTGGCGCCGTAGCCGAAGTTGTGCTTGCCGCGGATCGGGAAGATCGCGTCGTGGACGAGGACCGCGTCGGTGCTCGCCGTGCCGGCCGTCTGCGGGCCGGCGAGTCGCAGCGCATACCGCCCGGGCGGGACGACCACGCGCTCCACGGTCCCGTCCCAGCGCACCTCGCCGTCGCCCGCGGCGACCGGCCACGTGCGCACGACGGCCCCGTCGCTGAGCCGCACCGCGCTGACGGTGGTCGGGGCGGGAGCGGAGTAGCGCAGGACGGCGCGCTTGCGGGACCCGGCCACGAGGGGTTCACCGGGCGCGAGGTCGACCGTCGGGCTGTCGATGTCGACCTGCGGAGGACGCCCCGGGATGATCCGCAGCCGGCGCTTCGATCGCGTGGCGCGTCCCCCCGGGACGACGAGGCGCAGCGGGCCCGTCCTCGCGCCCTTCGGCACGGGGACGCTCAGCTCGGTGGGTGCCGAGGAGGTCGGCCGTGCCGCGCGGTCATCGCGCTTGCCTTTGCCGCCGAGGAACACGACCCGGTTGACGCGGTCCAGGCCGGTGCCCGTGACCGTGATCTCCTGGGTGCGGCGACACGCCCACGTCTCGCCGGACAGGCACGTGACGGCCGTGGCGCGAGCGGGGTCGGGGGGCGCGACCCCGCCGGTGGACGGCGTGGCACCCAGCGCGGAGCCCGGCACCGCGAGGGTGACGGCAACGACGGATACAGCTCGGGCGGCCAGCGTCCAGCAGGTCAACGGTGCTCTCTTTCGTCGGCCTACGGGGTTAGCTGACGGGCTCGCGCTGAAAGAGCTGCGCTACGACCTACGGTCGATTCGCCCCAGTGATGGGTCCCCCGTTCCACGACCGCAGCCGTGGACTCGGCACTTCTTATGACAAACGAGAGAGTAGCGGGGTTCCCGGTCATGGGGAAGCCGGGCGCGCCGGAGTTGGCACACGGCGGACCGCGCGATCCGGGCCCGTATGCTCGCGCGATGAGGTCCACGAGAACCATGCGACGCGGCGCATTCGGCGGTCTCGCCGTACTCGCCGCGCTGTCGGTCGGCGGCGTCCCGGCCGTGTCGGCGGCGTCGGCGGCGGACGGGGAGTTCGCGCCTGTCGATCGGCCCGGGCCCGCCCTCACCGTGCCGGCCGACGCGATCGAGAAGCGCCTGGCGTGCTCGCCCGGAGTGACCGGCGCGATGACGAACCCCGTGCTCCTCATCCAGGGGACGGGCGCGACCGCGAAGGACAACTGGTCGTGGACCTACCAGCCCGCCCTCGACAAGCGGGGCATCCCGTGGTGCACGATCGACCTGCCCGACAACGCGACGAGCGACGTGCAGCTCGCCGGCGAGCACGTCGTCCACAGCCTGCGGGTGATGGCGCAGCGCTCCGGGCGCAAGGTGTCGATCATCGGTCACTCCCAGGGCGGGATGGTCGGGCGGTGGGCCCTGCGCTGGTGGCCCGACACCCGCGCGATCGTCGAGGACCTCATCGGCTTCGCGCCGTCGAACCACGGCACGACGCTCGCGCAGTGCAGTGTCGAGGACCCGTGCACCGCCGCCGCCTGGCAGCAGCGCGACGAATCGCGGTTCATGGCGGCGCTGAACTCGCGCCAGGAGACGTTCGCTCCCGTCTCCTACACGAGCATCTACACCCGGCTCGACCAGGTCGTCCAGCCCAACCAGGACGCGGAGACGGGGTCCTCGCCGCTGCGAACGGGTGACGGCCGGCGCACGAACGTCGCCACGCAGGACGTCTGCCCGACCGCCGCCTCCGAGCACCTCCTCATCGGGCTCGTGGACCCGGTCGCGCACGCCCTCGCCATGGACGCGCTCACGCACGACGGCCCCGCCGACCCGGCGCGGATCACCAGGACCGTCTGCGCCCTCGTCCTCCACGAGGGGATCGACCCGGTGACGGGGCCCGCCTCGGGCGTCGAGGCCGCCGTCTCCTACGGGAGCTACCAGGCGCGCACCGTGCCCGAGGAGCCCGCGCTCGGCTGCTACGTCTTCACGACCGGGTGCGCCGCGAGCGC
>JBFIDS010000466.1:0-3354 GCA_041603715.1 Paraconexibacter sp.
CATGGCGGCCCCGATGGCCGCCGGCGCCGCCGCGCTCGTGTCCGCCGCCTCGGGCCAGCAGGACGGGCGCGCCCTGCGCACGGCCCTCGTCGACGGCGCCCGTCGCACGGGCCTGCCGGTGAGCGCCGGCGCCCTCGACGTGAGCGGCGCGCTGCGCCGCGTCATCCCGGGCGACCGGTGGGCGGCACCCGTGGGCACGCCGGCCCCCGCCGGGGCCGCGACACCAGCCGCGCGGACGAAGAAGAAGGCCAGGAAGAAGGCGAAGAAGAGCGCCGCGAGCTGCACCACCTCGAAGAAGGCCTCGAGCAAGAAGAAGAAGGCCAAGAGGTCGAAGTCGAGCGCAAAGCGGAAGAAGGTCGCCACGCGGAGCGCGCGTGCAACGAGCAGCGCGAAGAAGGCCAAGAAGAAGACGAGCGCGAAGAGCAAGAAGAAGACGTGCCGGAGCAAGAGCTCGAAGAAGGGCAAGTCGAGCAAGAAGCGGAGCAAGAGCAAGAAGAGCAGCAGCAAGAAGAAGACGACGTCCGCGAAGCAGGCCACGAGGAGCCGCGCGCGCTCCCGCTCCACGTCCGACGGCGTCGTCCCGGTGGCAGCCGCCTGAACGTCGGCGCGCACTCTTCTGCATGGAGTTGACCGACGCGGGTACCATCGCCCGGTGGGCTGGACGTTCTTCTATCTCATGGTGATCCTCAAGATCCCGATCGTCGCCCTTCTGTTGATCGTGTGGTGGGCGATCAACGCGACCGACGAGGAGCCCAGCGCGAGCCCGGGTGACGACGACGGGGGCCAGCGCCGTCCGCGCCATCCGCGCGACCCCCGCCCGCGCACCCCGCGGCGCGGCCCGCACGCCGATCCCGCCCCGCCGTCCCCCCCGCGAACGCGCGCCCCCGCGGTCGCGCGCCGGGACCGGACCTCGCACGACGCCTGACCGCCGGGCCTGCGCCTGTCTCCCCATGCTGGGAGACTCCCGCGCATGACGAGCTCCGTCCTCTCCGACGGCACGATCCGGCGCCTCGTCGCCGACGAGCGCATCCGGATCGACCCGTGGGATCCCGCCATGGTCCAGCCCGCGAGCGTCGACCTCCGGCTCGGGCGGTCGTTCCGCGTCTTCCACAACTTCCGCGTGCCGGCGATCGACCTCGCCGAGCCCCCGACGAACCTCACGGAGCTCGTCGAGCTCGAGGACGGGGAATCGTTCGTCATCCACCCCGGCGAGTTCGTCCTCGGTCGCACCGACGAGTGGGTCGAACTGCCCGACGACATCGTCGCCCGCATCGAGGGCAAGAGCTCGCTCGGCCGCCTCGGCCTCATCGTCCACGCGACCGCGGGCTTCGTGGATCCGGGGTGGAAGGGGACGCTCACGCTCGAGATCACGAACCTCACGCGCGTGCCGATCATCCTGTGGCCGGGGAAGCCGATCGCGCAGCTCTCGTTCATGACGCTCGACCGCCCGGCGGAGCGCCCGTACGGACATCCGGACCTCGGCAGCCACTACCACGGCCAGGTCGACGCGACGGAGTCGCGGTACGAGGGCGGACCGTCCGCGAGCCGCACTGACAGCGACGAGCGGGTCGGATAGGCTCGCGCCCATGCTCTCGTCCCTGATCATCGCCTCCGGCGAGTCCTCGAAGACGGCGTTCTACGTCGCCGGCGGCGTCCTCGCGGGGTTCGCCGTGCTGCTGTCCGTCATCGGGATGACGCAGCCGGACTTCCCCAAGGGCGACGGCGCGTACAAGGGGATCATCGGTCTCGCGGCCGTGCTCGTCATCGGCGCCTGCGCGGCGACGATCATCACCGCGTGAGCAGTCCCCCCGGCGGCTCCGCGCCGTCCCCCTCCCCCGCGGGCGCCGGCCCCGCGGGTCTCGCCGAGCGCGTCGCCGCGCTCAGCTGGTACCACACGATGGACCTCGCCCCGGGCGTCACGACGCCCGGGCACTTCGACACCCGGCCGACCGTCGCGCACGTGCCTCTCCCCGACCGCCTCGACGGCAAACGCGTCCTCGAGGTCGGCACGTGGGACGGCTTCTGGGCCTTCGAGCTCGAGCGGCGCGGCGCGGCCTCGGTCACCGCGATCGACCTCGACGACCCGCAGGAGTGGGACTGGCCGCCCGAGGCGCGCATCCGGATGGACCGTGAGGGCCGACGCCTCGACTACCTCGACCAGTTCAAGAAGGACGCCGCGGGCTTCCGCCTCGCGAAGGAGGCCCTCGGGTCCTCGGTCGAGCGGATCAACTGCTCGATCTACGATCTCGACCCCGAGGTCCACGGGACCTTCGACGTCGTCTTCCTCGGGTCCCTGCTGCTCCATCTCCGCGATCCGGTGCGGGCCCTCGACGCGCTGCGCTCGGTGTGCGGCGGCGAGGCGATCATCGCCGACGCGGTCGAGCTCTTCACGACGCTGCGCTCCCCGCGGACCCCGCTGGCCCGGCTCGAGGGACTCGACGAGTCGTGGTGGTGGCAGCCCAACGCGGCCGGCTTCCTGCGGATCGTGCGCAGCGCGGGCTTCGAGATCCTCGACCGCTCGGGCCTCTACTTCCTCCCGACGGGGGCGAGCCACCCCCGGCCGCCGCTGCTCTCCGGCCTCAGCAAGCTCGGGACCGCGCGCGGTCGCGAGCGCTGGGTCGTGCGCGTGAAGGGCATTCCGCACGTCGCCGTGCGGGCCCGGCCGCTGCGCTGACCGTCCGCCGGTGAATGTGGATTCACCGGGCCCTTGGACCCACGGATCCGCATCCACGATCCCGCGGACGCGGGGGTGCGCCCCGCGTGGCTAGTACCCGCGGCGCTGGATGCGCTCCTCGCGCTCCTGCTTGCGCCGCTCCTCGCGCTCGCGCTTCTCGCGCTCGCGCTCTGCCGCCGCGTCCACGATCTGGAGGCCGCCCTCGTTGGGGGCGTCGTCCCCGAACGTGTGGACCTCGGGCTCGCGGCCGTCGTCGCGCGGGCGTCGCGGACGGTCGTCGCGGTCGCGCCGCGGGCCGCGGTCGCCGCCCCGGCCCGGGGGCCCGCCACGGCCGGGCCCACCCGGCCCGCCCCGGCCTCCAGGCCCGCCGCGTCCGCCCCGGGGGCCACCGCGCCCGCCGCGCGGGTCGGGCTGGCGCGCGGCGACGTCGGCGGCCTCCTCCTTGGACAGGAAGGCGAAGGACACGTCGATGTTCTCGGCGACCGAGAGTACCTGGTAGGCGAGTGCGCGGTCGAGGGCACGGTGCGCGAGGGCTCCGCCGCTGCGCCGACGCAGCTCGCGACGCCAGTCCTCGCCGTCGCGCAGGAGCTGCGCGAAGGTGTCGCGCTCCTTCTGGTGGAGCGCCTGGGCGGCGTCGCGACAGGCGACGCGACCGCCGAACTGATCGAGGATCGTGCGTC
>JBFIDS010000467.1:0-3351 GCA_041603715.1 Paraconexibacter sp.
AGGCGTCACCGTCGCGGTTGCGATCGCGAGGACGACCGCGGCGGTCATCGGCGACATGACCGGCCCGCCCGGGCCGTGGGCGGCGAGAGGGTCGAGCCCGTTGAGGAGACCGAGCATCGCGAGCGCGGCGACGCTCGCCGCCGATACCGCGACGATCTGCGCCGCATCGAGCACGCGCAGCGTGGAGCGGGCGGGACGTCCGGTCACGCCTCGTTGATCGGATCGCGCGCC
Source organism: Paraconexibacter sp. (assembly GCA_041603715.1). Classification (GTDB taxonomy): domain Bacteria; phylum Actinomycetota; class Thermoleophilia; order Solirubrobacterales; family Solirubrobacteraceae; genus Paraconexibacter. The sequence goes on from JBFIDS010000467.1 coordinate 232, forward strand.
CGCGACTGAAGGTCCGGCGTTCCCCCGGAGCCCCGCGTGGGTACATTCGCGCCGATGGCGAGCACGCCCGCTCCTTCGAGCTCCCAGCGCATCGCTACTGCGCTCGGGTTCCTTGCTGCATTCGAGCGCGGCGACCTCGAGGCGATGCAGACGGCGGTCACCCCCGACGCGGAGATGACGACGATGTTCGTCACGACCGGCCGCCGGGAGACGCCGTACCGCGGGCCCGCCGGCGTCGTCGACTACTTCCGCGACGCCCAGGTCGCCGGCCTGGAGATCGCGATCGAGGTTCACGGCGCGCACACGACGGGCGAGGCAGTCGTCGTCCTCGGCCGCGTCGTCGGCCGGGTCGGCGAGCAGCGCCTCGACACCCCGGTCACGTACGTCTTTCGGGTCGCGGGGGAGCGGATCTCCCGCATCGTCGTGGGCGCCGACGTCGAGGTCGCCCAGAGCGTCCTCTCCTCCGGTGCGCGGCCGGCGGGCTCCCGGGGCCAGCGCAGCGGCGAGACGGGAACCGACCTCGCTCCTCTCGTCCTCACCGTCGACGCGGTCCCCGAGAACGTGGGCGTCGTGAGGCACGCCGTCGACGCCTTCGCGATCGCGCTCGGACTCGACGAGGCCGCCCGCGATGACGTGCGTCTCGCCGTGAGCGAGGCCGCCTCCAACTGCGTCGTGCACGCCTACGAGGGGATGGACGACACCGTGCGCCCCGTCCTGCGGGTCCTCGCCGTCAAGAGGGGGGACCTGCTGGTCGTCGACATCGAGGACGAGGGCCAGGGCATGACCGCGCGTCCCGACAGCCCGGGCCTCGGACTCGGCCTCGTCGTGATGTCGCGGGTCGCCTCACGCTGCACGATCGTCACGCCGCCCGAGCGCCAGGCGGGCTGCGCGATCCACCTCGAGTTCCCGATCGCCTGAGCGCCACGGCACTGCGCGCGGCGCTCGCGCACGCCGCGAAGTGTTCGAGGACTCTCCGGGTAGTCCGGAAGGTCCTCGTACACCTCGCGGCGGAGGCGCCAGCGCTACAGCGGGATGTTGCCGTGCTTGCGCTTCGGCCCCGGAAGGCGCTTCGTCGCGAGCGTGTCGAGCGCGTCGATGAGCTTGGGGCGCGTCGAGTGGGGGACGATGACGTCGTCGATGTACCCGCGCTCGGCGGCGCTGTACGGGTTCGCGAACCGCGCCTTGTAGTCGTCCATCAGCTTCGAGCGGCGCTCGTCGCGCGTGGGGCTCGACGCGATGTCGCGACGGTAGATGATGTTGACCGCGCCCTCGGCGCCCATGACCGCGACCTCCGCGGTCGGCCACGCGAAGTTGAAGTCCGCGAGGAGGTGCTTGGACGCCATGACGTCGTAGGCGCCGCCGTAGGCCTTGCGGGTGATGACGGTGATCTTCGGGACCGTCGCCTCGGTGAAGGCGTAGAGGAGCTTCGCGCCGTGGCGGATGATGCCGCCCCACTCCTGCGTCGTGCCGGGGAGGAACCCGGGGACGTCGCAGAACGTGATGATCGGGATGTTGAAGGCGTCGCAGGTGCGCACGAAGCGTGCGGCCTTCGCCGAGGCGTCGATGTCGAGCACGCCGGCGAGCGCGGCGGGCTGGTTGCCGACGATGCCGACCGCGTGCCCGTCGAGGCGCGCGAAGCCGATGATGATGTTCTTGGCGAAGTGCTCCTGCACCTCGAAGAACTCGCCGTCGTCGACGATGTGGCGCAGGACGTTGCGCATGTCGTAGGGCTTGTTCGGGTTGTCCGGGACGACGGTGTCGAGCTCGGGGTCCATGCGGTCCCGGTCGTCGGACGGCGCGACGCGCGGCGGCGATTCGAGGTTGTTCTGCGGGAGGAACGAGACGAGGTAGCGCGTCTCCTCGAGGGCGTGGTCCTCGTCCTCGAAAGCGAAGTGCGCGACGCCCGACTTGGAGTTGTGCGCCATCGCGCCGCCGAGCTCCTCGAAGCCGACCTCCTCGCCCGTCACCGACTTGATGACGTCGGGGCCGGTGATGAACATGTGCGACGTCTCCTTCACCATGAGGATGAAGTCGGTGATCGCCGGCGAGTAGACCGCACCACCCGCGCACGGGCCCATGATGAGCGAGATCTGCGGGATGACGCCCGAGCAGTTCACGTTGCGGGTGAAGACGTCGCCGTAGGCGCCGAGCGACACGACGCCCTCCTGGATCCGCGCGCCGCCCGAGTCGTTGATGCCGATCACGGGGCAGCCGATCTTGGCCGCGAGATCCATGATCTTGCACATCTTCTCGCCCATGACCTCGCCGAGTGACCCGCCGAAGACGGTGAAATCCTGGGAGAAGACGCAGACGCGGCGGCCGTCGATCGTCCCGTGCCCGGTGACGACGGCATCCGACCACGGGCGGTTCTTCTGCATGTCGAAGTCGTGCGTGCGGTGCCGCACGAACGTGTCGACCTCCTGGAAGCTGCCCGGATCGAGGAGCTTCTCGATGCGCTCGCGCGCGGTGTACTTGCCGCGCTCGTGCTGCTTGTCGACCGCGGGGCCCTCGGCGTGGACCGCTTCGGCGCGGAACTCCTCGAGCTGGGCGAGTTTCTCGTCGAACGTCTCGGGTGGCTTCTGGCGCATGGGGGCGGCGAGTCTATTGGGCCGCTGGGGGCCCGCGCGGTCAGCCTCGACCCCGCCCCTCCACAGGAGGGTGTCGCGCTCCAGCGACGCTGAGAGTCGCTGGATCTCGTCACCCCTCCCGGGGGCCGCCTTCTCGTCCTACCGGGAGAAGGGGCGGTGGTGCGCGGCGCCGAGGTCGTCGAGCACCGCGGTGAGGATGCCCTCGACCTGGGCGCTGTCGAGCGGTTCGACGACCGACGACGGCTCGGACTCCGGGTCCGGCTCGGGCGTGACGTCCGGCTCGAGGGCGGGCGCCGCCACCGCGACGGGCTCGAGCGCGGGCTCGGGCGCGGCGGGCTCGGGCTCCGTGACCGGCTCCGCCACGACGGCGGCCGGCGGCAGCTCGACGGGCTGCGGCGTGGGCAGGGGCACGACGGGCGCCGGGACGGGCTCGACCGGCGCCGACTCGGCGCGGCGTCGTCCGAAGAGCCGGGCGAAGAACCCGGGCTTCGGCTCACGACGCGGGGGCGGTGCGGGAGCAGGTGCGGGCTCA
>JBFIDS010000468.1:0-3345 GCA_041603715.1 Paraconexibacter sp.
CGGCGTCGGCGACGGGCACGAGGCGGTCGAGCGCTCCCCACACGATGAGCGTCGGGCAGGCGATCTCGGGGAGGCGCGCACGGATCGGATAGGTCGTGAGCGCCTCGACGGCGTCGAGGACCCCCGGCTTCCCCGACGCCTTGAGCTGCTCGCTCACGAGCGGCGCGGGGAGGAGATGAGGGTGCGCGGCCACGAGACGCAGCACCTGGCGGCGCAGGCGGGCGCGGCGGCTGACGCCGTCGGCGCGAGCGGCGATGAGCCCGTTGTAGCCGGTGATGAGCCGCTCGAGACGGCGCAGCGCGACCATCGCGCGGTCGTTGCGCATGTGCTCGACGCTCAGCCCTGCGGCCGCGACGAGCACCAGCCGGTCCACGCGCTCCGGATGCTGCAGCGCCATGTCGAGCGCGACGAAGCCGCCCATGCTGTTCCCCACGATCGTCGCGGCGTCGATCCCCATCGCGTCCATGAGCCCGTCGACGATCGCCGCGTAGCGGGTCATCGTGATGCGCTCCTGCGGCATCGAGCTGTGACCGAAGCCGGGGAGGTCGAGGGCGACGACGCGGTGGTCGCGCGCGAGATCGGGGATGTTCTCGAGCCAGTTCTGCCACGACCCCGAGAGTCCGTGGATGAAGATGACGCAGGGGCCCTCGCCGAGCTCGACGACGTTCACGGCCCGCCCGGCGACGTCGATCCAGCGCTGATGCTCGCGCCAGTCGACCTCGAGCCACGCCGACCGACCGCTCGGCCCGTAGTGGTCCAGGCGGACCCGCTGCGCGACCGCTGAACTTCGGGCGACCATCGCCGATTATCGTACTGAGCACGTGCGTATCGCCATCGACATCGACTCGACCCTCCACGACTACTGGCCGCTCCTGGCGGGCGCGGCCCGCCGGCGCTTCGGGATCGACCTCCCGTACGCGGAGCAGTACGACTGGGGCATCACGCGGCTCAAGCCCGAGCAGCTGCGGTGCTGCATCGAGGAGACCCACACGGAATCGGCGATCCTGGGCGCCGAGCCGTACCCGGGAGCGGTCGAGACCGTCGCCCGCTGGCACGCGGCGGGGCACTTCATCCACGTGACGAGCCATCGCAGCGAGGACCGCCACGGCCCGACCGCGCGCTGGCTCGAGCAGATCGGGCTGCCCCACGACGAGCTCTACTGCTCGATGGACAAGGTCTCGCGCTGCGCCGAGCTGGGCATCGACGTGCTCATCGACGACAGCCCGGTCAACCTCCTGCGGGCGATCGAGTGCGGCATCACGCCTGCGACGATCCTCCATCCGTGGAACGAGGACGTCGTCGAGGAGGAGGGCGTCATCCACGGGACGGACTGGCCGTCGCTGGCCGAGAGCCTCGAGCGGGTCCTCGACCGGCTGCGGGGCCGCGTGGCCTGAGCCCCGAGCGGTGCAAGATGCCTTGCATCGCGCCCGGAACGGGCCCGCACGCGCCGTGACGGTCTCAAGTGCGTGTCACGCGGTGGAATGACGCCGCCGCGATCCGTACGCTGGGCAGCGTCGTTGTGCCGTAGTCCGTGTTGTTCCTCTCGTGCGCTCCCGTTCCGTCGCCGTCACCGCCGTCCTCATCACGCTCCTACTGGGGGGAGCGGGGGCCGTGTACGCCTACGACAGCGGGCGCGAGGACACGATCGCCGAGGGCATCCGCATCGGCGGGGTCCCGGTCGGAGGGCTCACCCCGACCGCCGCGACGTCGCGCCTGGAGGCCGACCTGCTGCCCGTCCTGCGCGAGCCGATCCGCGTCCACCACGACACGAGCACGTGGACGCTGGGTCCCCGCGAGGCGAAGATCGAGGTCGACCTCGCCTCCAGCGTCCAGGAGGCCGTGCTCCGGAGCCGACGGGACGGGATCATCACCCGCACCTGGCGCGGTCTCACCGGCGGGAAGCTCGACGCCGACATCACGCCCACGGTCTCCTACTCGAAGGACGCGGTCGTCCGGCTCCTCGACAAGGTGCGCAGCGGGATCGACCGTCCCGTGAAGGAGGCGCGGATCACCTACACCGCGAGCGGGATCGGCGAGGTGGACGGTCGTCGCGGCCTGAAGACGCGGGCGAGCGAGCTCCACCAGCAGATCCGTCAGGCGATCGTCTCCCGGACCGCCTCGCGGCGCCTCGTCGCGCAGACGGAGAAGATCGAGCCGAAGACGACGCGCGACGATCTCGCGAAGAAGAACCCGACGATCCTGATCGTCGACCGCGGCTCGTTCACGCTGAAGGTCTACAAGAAGCTCAAGCTCGTGAAGACCTACAAGGTGGCGGTCGGCGCCGCCGGGCACGACACGCCGACGGGCCTGTACTCGATCTCGAACAAGGCCGTCAACCCGGCGTGGAACGTCCCGCACAGCGACTGGGCGGGGGACCTCGCCGGTCAGGTCATCCCCGGCGGGGCGCCGAACAACCCGCTCAAGTCGCGCTGGCTCGGGATCTACGACGGCGTCGGGATCCACGGGACGGACGCCCGCAACTCGATCGGGTCCAACGCGAGCAAGGGCTGCCTGCGCATGCTCGTCGAGGACGTGGAGGAGCTCTATCCGCAGGTCCCCGTCGGCGCCCCGATCTACATCGCTTGACGCGCTGGCCCCACCGCGGCCCGCGCCGCGCGCGCTCAGATGCCGAGGTCGGGCGCGGGGGAGATGTCCCGCGGGCCGCCGGCGAGCCCGATGTCCTCGATGGGCACTTCCTCCCAGCCACGCTCGAGGAGCAGGGTGTGGTGGGGTTGGTGGCGAAAGACCAGCGTGCCGATGAAGATCCCCTTCTCCCGCCGCCGCATCACCGCGTACCACATGGTCGTCGCGTCGACCGGCGCGTTGATGGGGAACCACGGGCGCGCGGGATCGTCCTGCTCCGTCGCGAGCCCGCCCTCCACGAGCTGCGACCGCGTCGCGACCTGACCTGATTCCGTGTCGATGAAGAAGCGTCCCATCCCCTCGCAGGATACGGAGGCCGCGCTTCCCGCCTCGTGGGAGGCCGCGCTCCTGCTCCTCGACCGGGACCTCAGAGCCCGCGCGAGCGCGGAGAAGACGCGGCGCGCCTACGCCATCGACGTCACGCAGCTCGCGCGCTGGGCCGCCGGGCGAGGCCTGGAGCCCGAAGCGGTCGACCATCGCGCCCTGCGGACCTTCGCCCAGGGTCTCTCGCAGACCGGCGCCGCGGCGAGCACGGTGGCCCGAAAGCTCGCTGCGATCCGCGCGTTCTACCGCTGCCTGCGCGAACACGGTCGCGTCGCGCAGAACCCCGCGGACCTCGTCGCGACCCCCAGGCGCGCCCGCCCGCTCCCCGATGTGCTGCGCCCCCGGGACGTCTCCGCGCTGCTCGACCGCATCCCGACG
>JBFIDS010000469.1:0-3330 GCA_041603715.1 Paraconexibacter sp.
CGCCCGTGAGGCCGAGGTCCGCCACGGCCTGCGCGACGCCGGGGAAGGCCGGGTTCGTGTAGTCGTGGAAGACGACGACGGCGCCCGGGGCGAGGTGTTCGCGCCAGGCCGCGAACTCCTCGCGGGTCGCCTCGTGCTCGTGGCTCGAGTCGATGAACAGCAGATCCGCGACGTCCGTCGCCTGCGCGGCGCCCGCCGCACCGGGAGCCTCGACGAGCGTGACGCGGGCACGGGCGGCGGGGGAGAGGAGGGCGAGGTAGGCCTCGCGCTCGGGCCGGACGATCGGGTCGAACGAGAGGACCCGTCGCTCGGGGTCGTCGACGACGAGCGCCCCGGTCGTCCAGGCGGTCGCCGTCCCGAGCTCGACGACGCGGCGCCGGCCGCGCGCGACCAGCAGCAGCTCGGCCACATCGCGGGGCGGGGTCCCGCTGCGCAGGCTGAACCAGTCCCCGCGCCGCAGGGCGCGCCCGTAGACGCGGACGTGGAAGAGCGCGGCGCGTCGCGGCATTCCGCGCAGGGCGAGGGCCCGCCGGGCGAGCAGGCGCGCCCGCAGCGCGGGGGTGAGCGGAGCCTCGGTCACGCGCGGGATCATCGCGTGTCCGGCGACACGAGGACGGCCCGGCGGGCTCCCTGGGATACTCGGGGGCATGCCGGACCTCGGATCGATCATCACCGCGATCGTCACGCCGTTCGACGACGCCGGACGCGTCGACGAGGAGGCGTTCGTCGCCCTCATGCACCATCTCGCCGCCCACGGGTCGGACGGGATCGTCGTCGCCGGCACGACCGGTGAGGCGCCCACGCTCGACGACGAGGAGCACCTCGCCCTCATCGACCTCGCGGTCCGGGAGCGCCCGGCCGGGCTCAAGGTGACCGGCGGGGTCGGGTCCAACGACACCCGTCACGCCATCCACCTGACCGAGCGCGCCTGCGCCTCCGGCGTCGACGGCCTGCTCTCGGTCAACCCGTACTACAACCGCCCGAACCGGCGGGGGATCGTCGCGCACTTCACGGAGGTCTCGAAGGCCGCCGACAAGCCCATCGTCCTCTACAACATCCCGCAGCGCACGGGCTCGGACATGCCGAACGACCTCCTCGCCGAGCTCGCCCAGCTCGACCACGTCGAGGGCGTCAAGCAGGCGAACAACGCGAACCTCGCCCCGGTCGACGGCCTCGCGCTCTACGCGGGCAACGACGAGGTCCTCGCGACCGTGCTCGACCTCGGCGGCCCCGGCGGGATCCTCGTCGCGAGCCACATCGTCGGGCCCGAGATGCGGCGGATGGTCGACGAGCCGGAGAACCGGCAGGAGATCCACGAGAGCCTCGCGCCGGTCTTCGCGGCCATGAGCGTCGCACCAGCCGCCGTGTGCACGAAGGCGGCGCTCGGCCTCCTCGGCCACCGGGTCGGCCTCCCGCGGCTGCCCTACGTACCCGCCGACGAGGCCGAAACGGCGACGATCCGCGCGATGCTCGCCTCGCGCGGCCTGCTCGAGGGGTTCGTGGCGTGACGGGGCCGGTCCTGCGCATCCTGCCGCTCGGCGGACTGGGTGAGATCGGCAAGAACATGACGGTCGTCGAGTACGACGGCCGGATCGTCGTGGTCGACGTCGGGCTGCGATTCCCCACCGCGGAGATGGTCGGGATCGACCTGGTCCTCCCGGACTTCCACTACCTGCGCGGCCGGGTCGACGACATCGAGGCGATCGTCGTCACGCACGGGCACGAGGACCATCTCGGGGCGCTCCCGTGGATGCTGCGCGAGCTCGGCGCCGAGAACGCCCCGCCCGTCTACGGCGGTCCGCTCACGATGGCGATGGCCCGCTCGAAGCTCGACGAGCACAAGCTCGGCAAGCTCGTCGAGTGCCACGACATCGCGGCTGGCGAGGTCCTCGAGGTCGGCCCGTTCGACCTCGAGCTCATCCACATGACGCACTCGATCCCCGATGCGCGCGCGGTCGCGCTGACGACCGATCTCGGGACCGCCCTCATCACCGGCGACTACAAGTTCGACCAGACCCCGGTGGACGGGAAGCCCGCCGACGTGCAGCGCCTCGCCGAGCTCGGCAAGCGCGGGGTCCTCGTGCTCTGCGGGGACTCGACGAACGCCGACCGTCCCGGCTTCTCGCTGTCGGAGTCCGTCGCGGGCCCGCACCTCACGGAGGTGTTCGGCCGCTGCCGGGGCCGGATCGTCGTCACGTCGTTCGCGTCGAACATCCACCGGGTCCAGCAGGTCGTCGACGCGGCCGCCGCGACGGGCCGCAAGGTCTGCCTGGTCGGCCGCTCGATGAAGAAGAACGTGAACATCGGACGGTCGCTCGGGCACATCACGATCTCCGAGGGGATGCTCGTCCAGCCGCGCGAGATCGACGACTTCCCCGACGAGAAGATCGTCGTCATCTCGACCGGCTCGCAGGGGGAGCCGCTCAGCGCGCTGCGCCGGATGGCCTACCGCGACCACCATCAGATCGAGCTGCACGACGGCGACACCGTCGTCTTCTCCGCGACGCCGATCCCGGGCAACGAGCGCGCGGTGAACGACACGGTCGACCGGCTCTACCAGATCGGCTGCGACGTCATCACGACCGCCGACGCTCCGATCCACGCCTCGGGTCACGGCTATCGCGAGGAGATCAAGCTCATGCTCAACCTCACGCGGCCGACGTACGTCTTCCCCTTCCACGGCGACCACAAGCGGATCAAGCTGCACGGCGAGCTCGCGGAGGCGGTCGGCGTCCCCGCGGAGAACATCTTCCGCGGCGAGAACGGGCTGCCGCTGGACCTCACGGCCAACGGCGCCGCGTTCGGCGACAAGGAGCGCAGCGGGGTCATCTTCGTCGACGGCGTCGACCTCGGCGAGCCCGCCGACGCCGCCCTGCGTGACCGCCGCATGCTGAGCGGCGACGGCATCTTCGTCGTCGTCGCCACGATCAGCGAGCAGGACGGCAGCTCGGTCGCCGAGCCGGAGGTCATCCTCCGCGGGGTGCCGTTCAAGGTGGAGGAGGACGGGCTCCTGGAGGACCTCCGTGAGGCGGTCGACGCGTCGCTCGCCCGCTCCGCCAAGGACGAGATCCGGGAGGTCGACCTGCTCCAGCAGACCCTCCACGACGATCTCGCCGAGTTCATCTTCAAGCGGCTGCGCCGCCGCCCGATGGTCCTGCCGGTCGTCGTCGAGGTCTGAGCCGCGCCCGCCCGCCCGGACGGCAACGGGGCTTGGGCCCGACGGCGTCCGTGCGACCGCCGATACGAGGGTCGGACGGACGTCGCCGCAAGCGCCGGCCCCAGGGCGTCCGTTCGACCGGGGCTACGGGGGTCGGACGGACGTCGTCGCCG
>JBFIDS010000470.1:0-3326 GCA_041603715.1 Paraconexibacter sp.
ACGGCCGCCCGCTCGCGACGCACAACTTCGCGATCGTCGACGAGGTCGACAACATCCTCATCGACGAGGCGCGGACGCCCCTCATCATCTCGGGCGCGCCCGAGGCCGCCGCGGAGGACTATGCGCGCTTCGCGAAGCTCGCCAAGACGCTCACTCCCGGCAAGAAGCCCGAGAACATGGACCCGCGGATGAAGAAGGACTTCGTCGCGGACTACGACTTCGAGTTCGACGAGAAGCACAAGACGGTCGCGGTGACCGAGCAGGGCGTGGCGAAGGCCGAGCGCTTCCTCGGGATCGACCACCTCTACCGCGCCGACAACGGCCACCTCATCAACCACCTCATCCAGTCGCTCAAGGCCGAGTCGCTCTACAAGCGCGACGTCGACTACGCGGTCGTCGACGGCGAGGTGAAGATCATCGACGAGTTCACCGGTCGCATCCTCGACGGCCGTCGCTGGTCGGAGGGACTCCACCAGGCCGTCGAGGCGAAGGAGGGGGTGCGCGTCCAGGAGGAGAACCAGACGCTCGCGACGATCACCCTCCAGAACTACTTCCGCATGTACGACAAGCTGGCCGGGATGACGGGCACGGCCCTCACCGAGGCGACCGAGTTCATGAAGATCTACAAGCTCGGCGTGGTCCAGGTCCCGACGAACCAGCCCATGATCCGCGCCGACCAGAACGACCAGGTCTACAAGACGAAGCCCGGGAAGTGGTCGGCGGTGAGCCGCGAGATCGCCGAGCGGCACGCGAAGGGGCAGCCGGTGCTCGTCGGCACGATCAGCGTCGAGGTCTCCGAGATGCTGTCCAGCGAGCTCGACAAGCTCGGCGTCAAGCACGAGGTCCTCAACGCGAAGCCCGAGTACGTCGCGCGCGAGGCCGAGATCGTCGCCGAGGCGGGCCGCCTCGGCGCGGTCACGATCGCGACGAACATGGCGGGACGCGGCGTCGACATCAAGCTCGGCGGCAACGCGGAGCACCTCGCCGAGCTGGAGGTCCGCAAGCTCGGCCTGTCCCCCGGGGAGCCCGACTACGCCGAGACGATCGCGAAGGTGATGCCGAAGCTCGACGAGCAGGTCGCCGCGGAGCGCGAGAAGGTCCTCGAGGCCGGCGGGCTCTTCATCGTCGGCACGGAGCGCCACGAGTCGCGCCGCATCGACAACCAGCTGCGTGGTCGTGCCGGCCGCCAGGGCGACCCGGGCGAGTCGCGGTTCTTCCTCTCCGCCGAGGACGACCTCGTCCGTCTCTTCGCCGGCGACCGCATCTACAAGATCCTCGACCGGCTCGGAACCATCGACGATGAGGGCCACGAGGAGCCGATCGAGGCCGGCATGCTCTCGAAGCAGATCGAGAAGGCGCAGAAGAAGGTCGAGGAGCAGAACTTCCTCATCCGCAAGCGCGTCCTCGAGTACGACGACGTCCTCAACAAGCAGCGCGACGTCATCTACCGCTACCGCGACGACGTGCTCGAGGGGCGCGACATGGGTGAGCCCGCCCGTGAGCAGATCGCGGGCGTCGTCGAGCGCCTCGTCAACGAATACACCCCCGGCGACTACATCGAGGAGTGGGATCTCGACGGCCTTTGGGTGGCGCTCGAGGACATCTGGCCGATCGAGCTCAGCCAGGAGGACCTGCGCGCCGGCAGCGTGGGCCGCGACGAGGTCATCGAGAAGCTCGTCGAGGACGCCGTCGGCCGCTACGAGGCCCGCGAGGAGGAGCTCGGTGGTGAGCTCATGCGCGCGCTCGAGCGCTACCTGCTGCTCCAGATCATCGATCAGCGCTGGCGCGAGCACCTCTACGACATGGACTACCTGCGGGAGGGCATCCACCTGCGTGGGTTCGCGCAGATCGACCCTCTCGTCGCCTACAAGAACGAGGGTTTCGACCTCTTCCAGGACCTCGTGAACACGATCTGGTCGGACTTCGCGCGGATGATCTTCCACGTCGAGGTCCAGGTCGAGCAGCCCGTCGAGGATCCGGCTCAGGCCGGGCTCTCCGAGGGCGGCCCGGCCCGCGGCGTCGAGTACACCGGCGGGGCCGGGACGACGCAGCCGAGCGCGCTCACGGCAGCCGCCGCGGGCGGCGGCGTCCTCAGCGCCGAGTCCTACGGGGACGTGCCCGAGGAGCAGCTCGTCCCGGCCGTCGAGCAGCGCCGTCTCGACGAGCACGAGCAGACCGGACGCAACGACCCGTGCTGGTGCGGGTCGGGTCGCAAGTACAAGAAGTGTCACGGGGCGTGAGGCCGCCACCGGCCTCAAGCCGAGAGCCCGAAACGCCGATGCTTGTCGCTGATGGCCGGTCCGGGCACCTCAGTCCTCGCCCCTCCCGCGCCTGACCGCGTCTCGTACGGCTCCACGCCGTCGGAGCGCGTCGTCATGGGGCGCGCGCTCGCCTTCCTGTTCGGCGCCGGGGCGACGCTCGTCGGCGTCACGCTGCTGCTGCCGCACGAGAGCTCGACGACGGACGTCGGGGTCCTCGTCCCGGTCCTCATCGCGTTCGTCGTCACCGCCGGACTGCTCGCCGCCGGTGCGAGGGTCAGCGTGCGGTCGCTGCACGGCGTGCTCGGGGCTGGGACGGTCCTCATCACCCAGTGCGTCATCTATGGCGGTGACAGCGGTCTCGCCTACGCGCTCATGTACGTCTGGGTCGCGCTCTACGCCTGCTACTTCTTCCGCGCCTCCTTCGCCACCGCTCACGTCGTCTTCGCCGCCGCCCTCTACGCGGGGGCGCTGACGGTCAACGACGACATCGCCGTTCCTCACGTCAACTGGCTGATGAGCGTGGGGACCGTCGTGGTCGGCGCGCTCCTCGTCGGTCGTCTCACCCAGGCGATCCGCGAGCAGTCGGCCGACCTCGCCGCCGTGGCGCAGATGGCGACGGGGCTGACCGACGTGTCCACGTTCGGCCGCGCGACGTGCGAGGGCCTGCACCGCTCGACCCGCGCCGACGTCGTGATCATGCTCGAGCCGACGTCCGACGAGGACGGCATGCAGGTCGCGGCCATGTCGGGGGCGCCGGAGGCGGGCCTCGTCTTCACGGGCGAGAAGGCCCGGGACGCACTCGAGGGCGCGTTCCGGCGGTCCGAGCCGCACGTCATCCTCGCCGACGAGGCGCCGACCGGGCTGCAGCGGTTCGAGGGGATGGTCCTCGGGCTCGCGCAGCCGATCCTCCGCGACGGGGTCGCCGTCGGGGTCCTCGCGCTCGGCTGGACGTCGCGGCGGCGGTCCCTGCCCGAGCGGGCGCACACGGCCGCCCTCCTCTTCGCGGCCGAGGCGAGCGTCGCGTTGGACCGCGCCGAGCGGGCGAGCCGCGACCGCGAGCGCGCC
>JBFIDS010000471.1:0-3301 GCA_041603715.1 Paraconexibacter sp.
AGCGCGGTCGTCCGCGGCGAGCTCTACGTCGACGACCGGCTGGTCTGCGCCGCCCAAGGGACCATCACCATCGTGGCTCCCCGGACGCCATGAGCCGGCAGCGTCCAGCCCCCATGGACCGGCGGCCGCCACCGCCTGCCGTCCCTGCTCCGCGGGGAGTGACCGTGATCGAGCTTCCGACCCCGTGGCCGATCGGCCCGATCAACTCATATCTCCTCCACGGCTCGCCGCTCACGCTGGTCGACACCGGGCCGCGGACCGCCGAGGCCTTTGCGGCCCTCGAAGCCGGTCTGGCGTCGGCGGGGGTCGCTGCGACCGACATCGAGCTGATCGTCCTGACCCATCAGCACCCCGACCACGTCGGCAACGCCGGCGAGATCGCCCGGCGCTCAGGAGCCTCCGTCGCGGCGTTCGGCCCGCTCGTCGGGGACTTCGCCGACCTCGAGGCGTCGCTGGAGCGCCAGCGGTCGTATATGAGCACGCTGATGGCGCGCCACGGGATGCGCGGGCCGGAACTTGAAACGCTCGCCAGGAGACAGCGGACCGAGATCGAGTTCACCGCACCGGTCGACATCGGCATCGGCCTGTCGGACGGCGACCTCCTCGACGCCGGTGATCGGACCTTCCGGGTCCTTCACCGTCCGGGCCACAGCCCCAGCGACCTGGTCTTCCTCGACGAGGTCGGCGGCGTGCTGATCACCGGTGACCATCTGCTTCCCTCGATCTCCTCGAACCCCTTGGTGAGCCTCCCACCCGGAGCCGGCGACGTCGAGGAGGCGGCACGTGAGGAGACACGCTCACGGCCGCTGATCGACTACCTGGAGTCCCTCCGTCAAACAGGGGAACTGGACGTCCGTTGTGCCCTGCCGGGCCACGGCCACGTCTTTACCGGAACGCGCGACCTCATCGAGGAACGCACCCGACATCACGAGGAACGTGCCGGTGAGATCCATGCCCACCTAGGGACCGGCCCAGCGACCGCACGGACGCTCGTGGACGCCCTCTGGCGCAGCCTGCCGGAGGATATGCTCTTCCTCGCGGTGAGCGAGGTCCTTGCGCACCTCGACCTGCTCGAGGCGCGTGCCGCCGTCGAGAAGGACTCCGGTGCCGGTGTCACCTTTCGGCAGGTCAGCAGGTGGCGTCCTACCGCCGCCTGACCGGTCCGCGTCCGGCGACAGAGCGTGACGACGGTTCAGCCACCGGTCGGAGGCGGAGTGCTCACCGCCGTCAGCCACTTCTGGAAGTCCTTGATGCCGGCCTCGAGCTCGGGCGTCTCGCCCCGCTCGAGGTAGTCCAGGATGAGTCCCTGTAGTCCGGCCATGATCAGGACCTCCAACGAGGATCGGCTGACGACCAGGACCCGGCCGCGCCCGAGAGCGTCGTCGATGAGCCCGCCGATGAGGGCGCGGAGCCGGTCGGAGAGGTAGCGTGCCGTGACCTGCAGGACGGGGTCCGTGATCGCCTCCGCCCGAAGGCCGAACCAGGCGACCAGCAGCGCACGATCGGTCGTGATCGCCGACCACAGCTCGGTGTAGCCCCGATCCACGATGTCGGCCGGCTCCTCGAGCCCGGCCAGCGCCTCCTTCAGACGATCGAACAGCCGGTCGCCCAGCGCCCGCACCACCCCGTCAAACAGGTTCTCGCGCGACTCGTAGTAGTAGAGCACGACCCGCTTGTGCACCCCGGCCTCGTCTGGTTCCTGGTCACGCTCGCGCTGTCGCTCAACGCCCTGTCGTTCGAGGATCGCCTCTCGCCGAGCACCGTCGACGTCCCCGGCAGCTCCAGCGCACGGGCGCAGGCGGTGGCCGAGCGCACCTTCGGCATCGAGGCGTCGATCCCAATCCTCCTGGAGGGCCCGCAGCAGCAGGTCGACCGCCAGGGCGCCGCCCTCGCGCGGACGCTCCGCCGGGACACCGGGCTGCGCGTGCTCTCGCCCTGGGACGAGGACGCCCAGGGAATCCCTGAGCTGCGACCGACACGCGGCGCCGCGCTCATCCTGGTGCTGGCCAAGGCGCAGAGCACCTTTGCGGGCGAGACCGGTCAGGCGATCAGGGAGACGGTCGACACGTCCGTCGGACGTCCGGTGCGCGCGTCGGTCACCGGGTTCTCCCTCGGGGCGGAGACTTGAAGGACGAGTCGCTTCAGCCTCGATCCACCGTTCTGTCCGGTGGTTGAAGTTGAGTGACCTCCCAAGCAGGGCTTTGTAGCGACAGATTGCGCCTGTCGCGGCCCGGCATGGGAGGTCACCCACATGGTGAACGACTCGGCGGTCGTGGTGTTCGATGATGAGCGGGCGGTCGCCAACGCGGGCGTGATGCTCCCGGCGCTGCTCGCCCGTCGGTTGGGGATCGAGCAGCTCGTCGACGGGACCGTGCGGCTCGGGGATCGTGCCGGCGGGGCGAACGCGGGGCGCAAGGTGATGACGATGGTCTCGGCGATGGCGCTCGGCGCGGACTGCATCGAGGACTGCGACGTGCTGCGCTCGGGTCGCACCGGCGCGGTGCTCGGTCATCGGGTCGCGGCGCCGTCGACGCTGGGCACGTTCCTGCGCTCGTTCACGTTCGGGCATGTCCGTCAGCTCGACCGCGTGCTCGCGGACAGCCTCACGCGGGTTTGGGCGGCGGGCGCCGGACCGGGCGCGGAGCGCCTGGTCGTCGACGTCGATTCGTTCGTCGGCGAGGTCCACGGCTACGACAAGCAGGGCGCGAGTTTCGGCTACACCGGCCAGCGCGGCTACCACCCGATCCTCGCCACCCGCGCCGACACCGGCGAGGTGTTGCACATCCGTTGTCGCAAGGGCTCGGCGAACACTGCGCGCGGGGCGTTGCGGTTCGTCGAGGAGCTCATCCCTCGGGTCGCCCGCGCGGGGGGCGACCGGGCCGAAGTTGGTGCGGGCGGACTCGGGGTTCTGGAACAAGAGCACGATGGGCAAGCTCGAGCGGGCGGGCTGGACCTACTCGATCGGGGTGCGCCAGCAGCCCCATATCAAGGCCGCGATCGACGCGATCGCCGAGCGGGACTGGCAGGAATTGGAGGACTACCCCTTGCGCGATGCCCGCAGCGCCGCCGATCGGATCGCGGCGGGCGCCGGCACCGGAGCAGGGGGCGCCAAGAAGCTCGGTGCAGCCCTGCGTCGTGCCAGGGACGGCGCCCGCCAGTTGCGTGCGGTATCACAGCAGCCCGCACCGGATCCTCGCGCCTGACCGCGGCCCTCATCGATGCCCGCAAGGGCACCGCCGCGCTCGCCGCCGGCCTGGACCGGGCGCGCCCCGGAGCCCGCAGGCTCCGTGACGGCGCGGCA
>JBFIDS010000472.1:0-3295 GCA_041603715.1 Paraconexibacter sp.
GGCCGCCCGACCGGGCGGCCCTCCGTTCGCGACGAGGAACGTCGAGGATCAGGCGGAGGCGGGCGCCTCGACCTGACGCGGCAGGAGCGTCTCGCGGGCGATGACGAGGCGCTGGATCTGCGCCGTGCCCTCGTAGAGTTGCATGATCTTCGCGTCGCGCATGAGCTTCTCGACCGGGTACTCCTTGATGAAGCCGTAGCCGCCGTAGACCTGGACGGCGTCCGTCGTGACCTTCATCGCCGTGTCGGCGGCGAAGCGCTTGGCGTGCGAGGACTGGAGCGTGTTGCGCTTGCCCTGGTCGAGGAGCACCGCCGACTGCCAGGTGAGGAGACGCGAGGCCTCGATCTCCGTCGCCATGTCGGCGATCATGAACTGGATCGCCTGGTGCATCGCGATCGGCACGCCGAACTGGACGCGCTCCTTCGAGTAGTCGCAGGCGAACTCGAACGCGGCGCGCGCGATGCCGGTCGCCATCGCGGCGACGCCCGGACGCGTGCGGTCGAGCGTCATCATCGCGAGCTTGAAGCCCTTGTTCTCCTCACCGATGAGGTAGTGGGCGTCGACCTCGGTGTCGTTGAAGGTGATGGTCGCGGTGTTCGAGGCCCGCTGACCCATCTTGTCCTCCTTCTTGTCGACGAGGACGGTGTCGTCCTTCTTGACGAGGAAGGCGGAGATGCCGCGGTGGCCGGCGTCCGGGTCCGTCTTCGCGTAGACGGTGAACCAGTCGGCGTAGCCGCCGTTGGTGATGAAGCACTTCGAGCCGTTGAGGACGTACTTGTCGCCGACCTTCTTCGCGCGGGTGCGCATGCCGGAGACGTCGGAGCCCGCATCGGGCTCGGTCAGGCAGAACGACGCGAGCTTGCCCTCCTGGGTGAGGGACTCGCCGAACTCCTTCTTGACCGCCTCGGACGCACCGAGGAAGACCGGGGCCGCCGCGAGGCCGTTGCAGCCCAGGGATGTCTGGACGCCGGAGCAGCCCCACGAGAGCTCCTCCTCGATGATGCAGCCGTCGAGGTAGGACAGGCCGGGCCCGCCGTACTCCTCGGCGACGTGGGTGTTCATCAGGCCGACCTCGAACGCCTTGTCGATGATGGCCTGGGGGAACGTCCCGTCCTTGTCGAGCTCCCAGGCGACGGGGCGGATCTCCTTCTCCGCGAAGTCGTGGGCGAGCTCGCGCAGGTTCTTCTGCTCGTCGGTCAGCGTGAAGTCGATCACGGTGGATGGCTCCTGTGGAAAGGGGGAGCGCGGTCCCGTGCGGGAGGCCGCGCAGAGGCGGGAGGACCGGGTCAACCAAAGCGATTGACTGGTCAGTCAACAACTACCCGTGAAGGGTAGCGAGGTTGCGTGACGCGTCAAGGACGCAGGCGGTGAGAGGTTTTTGGCCCGTCGCGGCGGACGGGCCGGCGGGCACCTCACGCGAGGCTGCGAGACTCCACGATCACGTGCAGGAAGCGTTCGGGATCGTGATCTTCGTGGTCGTCGGCGTCGGTGTCGTCGTCGCGATCCTCACGTTCGCCACCTCTGGACGTGAGTACGACAAGATCGGCCGCGGCGGGATGTCGATCGGCGACGAGGACGAGGGACGGCCCCGGCCCGCACCCGTCCCGGCGACGAGCGGCGCCGAGCGCGAGGAGGAGATCCGCCAGTTCCTCGAGGCCCGCAACCTCCGTCGTGTCGCCCGCGGGCAGGACCCGCTCGACGTCGAGACGGAGCTCGCGGCGCTCACGCGACCGGCCGCCGACCCCGGCCTCGCCGCCGAGGTCCGCGAGCTCGTCGAGGCGAGCAACCGGCGCCGCGTGCGCCGCGGCGAGGCCCCGCTCGACGTCGAGGCCGAGGTCGCGCGCCAGCTGCGCGACCTCGGCGAGGGAGGAGCTGCCCGGCCGCTACCGCTGGAGGGCGCCCGCGCAGGCCTGGACCTTCGCGAGGTCCGTCCCCGCGTCCTCGAGGCACTGGAGGTACTCCGGGTTCGCCGAGGGACCCGCGGGCGGCGCGGCGGCTCCTCCGCCGGCACCCGCGCCGGCCTCGGGGGCGGGCGCACCGTTCGGGGCGCCCGCGCCGTTCGGGGCGGCGGCCCCGCCACCGGCGAGCCCGCCGAGCGCGCCGGTGAGCTCCTCGAGCGGACGGGCGTCCTCGGGCTCGGAGATGTCCTGGCCCTCGTTGAGGTCGGCGATCGTGAGCTCGAGCGCGAGCTTGCCGGCCTGCAGGCCGCCCGCCGCCTCACGCGAGGCCTCGGGAACGTCGAAGTCGATCGCGACGGCGAGCTTGCGCAGCAGCTTGTCCTCCGCGCCCGAGTAGATGTCGACCTTCGCCGACTTCACGGCCTCGGCGATCTGCTTGCGCTGCTCCTCGGTGAGGGAGGTCGGCACGTCGGCGTTCTGGGCGCCCGCGACCCCGAGATCGGCGGCCTTGCCGAGCACCGTGTTGACGTCGACGAGGAACTTCGCGACGTCGATGTCACCCGTCACGTGGATCGTCTCGGTGCCGCCGACCTCCTCGGTCCCGGCGTTGCGGCCGTTCGACAGCCAGCGCAGCGGGTCGATGCCGAGCGCCTTGAAGGACGTGGTCGACTTGCCGTCGGCCTCCTTCTCGGCCTCCTCCTGCGCCTTCTTGTAGCCGTCGCGGAACTGCGCGAAGAGCTCGTCGCCGACCGCGTAGGACTGACCCTGCAGCTCGAGGAACCCCTTCTCCCCGGTGCTGACCGCCCCGGCCGTGAAAGCCTGGCCCGCCGCGTCGAGCTCGAGATCGAAGTCGAAGGCAGGCAGCTCACCGTCGCCGCTGCCCTCGAACGGGCCCGTCAGCTTCACCGCGATCGGGCCGGCGATGCCCTGGAGGCCCTGCGCGTCGAGCGTGAGCCCGACGTCGAGCTTGCCGCTCTTCACCGGCTCGTCGGCGCCGAACGTCGCCTCCAGGACGGAGGCGACGTCCTCGTCGGCAGGATCGTCACCCCCGCAGCCCGCGACGAACGCGGCGGACGCGAGCAGCGCCGTGAGCGCGGCGATCAGCAGGACGAAGGGTCGGCGGTTCGTCAGCACAGCGAGGTCTCCTCCAGGAACGAGCTGCAACGGCACCTGCAGCCGTCGCGCGGCGGCGAGCGTAGCATCGCGGCGGTGCGCCACGCCCCGGTTCTCGGCACCGTCGCGACCGCGCTCGTCCTGAGCCTCGCGCCCTCCTCCGCTCTCGCCTCGCCCGTCACCATCCTCGGGACGGACGGCCGCGCGGCCCTGCGCGAGGACCGATTCCTCCCGCCGGCGGGCCTCACACCGCCTCCCGCGGCCGCCGCGCCCGGTCGCACCCC
>JBFIDS010000473.1:0-3291 GCA_041603715.1 Paraconexibacter sp.
AGCAGGTCGCCGCGGCCTAGCGCCCGGCGTCAACAGGAGACCTCACGTCCATGCAGATCAAGCCCGACGAGATCACCAGCATCCTCAAGAGCCGCATCGAGGGTCTCGATGCCAGCTCTGCCGAGCTGACCGAGGTCGGCACCGTCCTCTCGGTCGCCGACGGCATCGCGCGCATCCACGGCCTCGAGAACTGCATGTCGTTCGAGCGCCTCGAGCTCCCGCACGGCGTCACCGGCCTCGCGCTCAACCTCGAGTCCGACAACGTCGGCGCCGTGCTCTTCGGCCCGTGGCAGAAGGTCGTCGAGGGTGACACCGCCAAGCGCACCGGCAAGCTCCTCGAGATCCCGGTCGGCGAGGAGTTCCTCGGCCGCATCGTCGACCCGCTCGGCACACCGCTCGACGGCAAGGGCGACATCACGCCGACCGAGTACCGCCCGGTCGAGTTCAAGGCGCCCGGCGTCGTGCAGCGTCAGCCGGTCAAGGAGGCTCTCCAGACCGGCATCAAGGCGATCGACGCGATGATCCCGATCGGCCGTGGCCAGCGAGAGCTCATCATCGGCGACCGCCAGACCGGCAAGACCGCGATCGCCGTCGACGCGATCATGAACAACAAGGACACCGGCGTCATCTCGATCTACGTCGCGATCGGCAAGCGCATGGCGACCGTGGTCCAGCTCGCCAAGGCGCTCGAGGAGGCCGGCGCGCTCGACAACGCGATCATCGTCGCGGCCCCGGCCGACGAGGCCGCGCCGATCAAGTTCCTCGCGCCGTACGCGGGCTGCGCGATGGGCGAGTACTTCCTCTACAAGGGCGGCCATGCGCTGACCGTGTACGACGACCTCACCCAGCACGCCTACGCGTACCGCCAGATGTCGCTCCTGCTCCGCCGCCCGCCGGGCCGCGAGGCGTACCCGGGCGACGTCTTCTATCTCCACAGCCGCCTGCTCGAGCGCGCGGTCAAGCTCAACGACGAGCTCGGCGGCGGTTCGATGACCTCCCTGCCGATCATCGAGACGCAGGCCGGAGACGTCTCGGCGTTCATCCCGACGAACGTCATCTCGATCACCGACGGCCAGATCTTCCTCGAGCCGAAGCTGTTCAACTCGGGCGTGCGCCCGGCCATCAACGTCGGCATCTCGGTGTCGCGCGTCGGCGGCTCGGCGCAGCTCGCCCCGATGCGAAAGGTCGCGGGCAAGATCAAGGGCGAGCTCTCGCAGTACCGCGAGCTCGAGGCGTTCGCGCAGTTCGGCTCCGACCTCGACGCCGATACCCGCAAGACGCTCGCGCGGGGTGAGCGCCTGGTGCGCACGCTCAACCAGGGCGAGCGCTCGCCGCTCGGCGTGGCGGAGCAGACGATCCAGCTCTACTCGGCGACGAACGGCTACCTCGACCGCGTGCTCGTCGATCGGGTCCCCGATTTCCTCGAGGGCCTCATCCGTCGTGCACGGGCGGAGAACGCGCCGCTGATCGAGAAGATCAACGGCGGCGACTGGTCCGACGAGACGCAGGCCGAGGTCGAGAAGCTCGCCGCGGGCTGGTCGAAGGACTTCGGCTACGACCTCGACGAGGAGGGCATGCCGGAGGAGACGACCCCGTCCGTCAGTTCCGGGGCCGGCATCGAGTCCTCCGCGCCCGCCTCCGAGCCGACCCCCGAGCCGGCCGCGGTCTAGGCCCCGGCGCCCGGTGATCGGAGAAGGAGCGCGATGCCCGCAGACCTCAAAGCCCTGAAGAGCCGAGTCGGCTCGGTCAAGAACATCCAGAAGATCACCCGCGCCATGGAGATGGTCGCGGCGGCGCGCCTGCGCCGGGCGGAGACGCGGATCGCCGCGCTGCGCCCGTACGCGGGTGCCGTGCGCCGCATGGCCCGCCAGGCCTCGGAGGCGGCCGGCAGCGTGCCGAACCTGCCCGTGCTCACCGAGCACGAGTCGGTCGACACCGTCGGCATCCTGCTCGTCACCGGCGACCGCGGCCTCGCCGGCGCGTTCAACTCGCAGATCATCCGCGCCGGGTTGAAGGCGGCCGAGGAGCACCAGGACGCGGGTCGCACGGTCGTCTTCTACGCAGCCGGTCGCCGCGGGGTGAGCTCGCTGCAGTTCCGCAAGCTGCCGCTGGAGGGCAAGTACGTCGGCTTCTCCGACCGGCCCGCCTACGCGAACGCCCGCGAGATCGCCGAGGAGCTCATGGCGGCCTACACCGACGGCAAGCTCGACCAGGTCGAGGTCTTCTACAACGGGTACGTCTCCGCGCTCACACAGGTCGTGCGCAAGGAGACGCTCCTCCCGCTGCAGCAGGCGACGATCCTCGAGGAGAGCGAGATCGGCGAGGAGCCCGCCCAGGAGACGGGGCACCACGCCCTCGTCGAGTACGAGCCGGACGCCGACCAGATCCTCGGTCGTCTCGTCCCCGACTACGTCGAGATCTCGGTCTTCCGGGCGCTCCTCGAGTCGACGGCCTCCGAGCACGGTGCCCGGATGACCGCCATGCGCAACGCGTCGGAGAACGCCGGTGAGCTCATCGGCAGCCTGACGCTCGAGATGAACCGGGCCCGCAAGGCCGCCATCACCCAGGAAATCCTCGAGGTCGTCGCCGGCGCGGAAGCGCTCTAGGCACGGCGACCCCCACGACCCCTCTCGACCGGAAGACACCATGGAAGCCAGCACTCTCACGAAGAACGTCGGCAGGATCGACGTCGTCAACGGCGTCGTCATCGAGGCCTCGTTCGCCGACAAGCTCCCCGAGATCAACAACGCCCTCGAGGTCCAGCTCGGCGGCTCGACCCTCGTCCTCGAGGTCCAGCAGCACCTCGGCGACGACCGCATCCGCGCGGTCGCCATGGACGCGACCGACGGCCTCGCGCGTGGCGTCGAGGTCGTCGACACCGGCGGTCCGATCACGGTGCCGGTCGGCAACATGACGCTCGGCCGGATCTTCAACCTCCTCGGCGAGCCGATCGACGACGGCCCCGCCCTCGAGGTCGGCGAGCGGTGGCCGATCCACCGTCCCGCCCCCGACGTCGAGAACCTCATCCCGACGGCGGAGATGTTCGAGACCGGCATCAAGGTCATCGACCTCCTCGCCCCGTACGCCAAGGGCGGCAAGATCGGCCTCTTCGGCGGCGCCGGCGTCGGCAAGACCGTCCTCATCCAGGAGCTCATCCACAACCTCGCCAAGGAGCACGGCGGTCTGTCCGCCTTCTGCGGGGTCGGCGAGCGCTCGCGGGAGGGCAACGACCTCTGGCTCGAGATGAAGGAGTCGGGCGTCCTCGAGAAGACGATGCTCGTCTTCGGCCAG
>JBFIDS010000474.1:0-3265 GCA_041603715.1 Paraconexibacter sp.
GCGCGAGGCGCGCGAGCGGCGCGAGCGCGAGAAGGCGGCCGAGGAGGCGGCGGCGCGCGCGACGCCGGCCCCGCCCGAGGCCGACGACGATGACGGCGAGACGACGCCGCGGCGCACGACGACGGAGCGGCCCTCCCCCCGGGAGGACACGACGTCACCGGAGCCGACGACCCCTCCGCCGCCGGCCGAAGCCGTCCCCGAGCCGGCCCCGCCCGTCGTGACGCCCCCCGCCGAGGGCGGCTTCGAGCCAGGCCCGACGGTCCCCTGACCGGCCCGCGCGCGGTCCGCTGAACGCCACCGTTCGCACGACGGGCCGAGTTGTGCTGTCATCCCTTCGCATGGGAGCAGTCAGGAAGGGCGGCGCACCGAGGCGCCGCGCACTCGTCGCGAGCGCCGTGCTCGGGGCGGTGCTCGCCGCCGGACCGGTCACCGGGGTGGCGTCGGCCGCCGATCAGGGTCCGGCCTACGTGCTCGTCCACGGGTGCTTCGGCCTGCGCTCCGAGGAGGCGGGAAAGCTCCTGGTCCAGGCCGCGGACGGTGGTTGGAGCGCGAGCGCCGGCGAGGTCGGTGGAGCCGAGCCGTTCCGAATGCAGGCGACCGATCTCGGCCGGTACCTCCTCTACGGCAAGGACGCCGACTTCCTCAGCGGGGCCGGCGGGACTCCGGGGACGGCTCCCCAGGGGAGCACGAGTGCCGACTGGAAGGTCGAGGCGCAGGACGGCGGGGCCTTCCGCCTCACGCTCCCCGCCCTCGACCGCGGGCTCGTCGCGGCGGCCGACGGCACGGTGTCGCTCGTCCCCTCCGGCGAGGCGGGAGGCTCGCGGGGGCTCTTCACCTTCGTCCCCGCGGAGGGGTGCGCGATCTTCCCCGAGATCGAGACCGGGGTGAGCGGCGCCCCGTCGAAGGGCTCCACGCCCTACGGGGAGACCCGCGGCTTCGTCGACGCGCACCTGCACCACATGGCGTTCGAGTTCCTCGGCGGCAAGCTCCACTGCGGCCGCCCGTGGCATCCCTACGGCGTGACGGAGGCGCTCCCGGACTGCAACGAGAACCCCGCGGAGGGCGCGGGGACGAACGTCGCGGGGACCGTGCTCGGCGCCGAGCCCACGACCGACCAGGTCGGCTGGCCGACGTTCAACTCCTGGCCGGCCTACAACGCGCTCGCCCACGAGGGGACCTACTGGAAGTGGATGGAGCGCGCCTGGGCGTCCGGCCTGCGGCTCTACGTCAACCTCCTCGTCGACAACGCGGTGCTCTGCGAGGTCTATCCGTTCAAGAACAACAACTGCAACGAGATGGACACCGTGCGCCTGCAGATCAAGCGCATCAACGAGCTCCAGGACTACATCGACGCCCAGAACGGCGGTCCCGGCAAGGGGTGGTTCCGGATCGTGCGCGACCCGGCCGAGGCGCGTCGGGTCATCAACGACGGCAAGCTCGCGGTGGTCCTCGGCATCGAGGTCTCCAAGCTCTTCGACTGCGGCATCTACAACGACCAGCCGACGTGCGACCGCGCGCAGATCGACCGCCAGCTGAACGAGATGCACCGCGCCGGCGTGCGCCAGATGGAGCTCGTCAACAAGTTCGACAACGCGCTGTCGGGCGTCGCAGGCGACGCCGGGACGACCGGGATCGTCGTCAACTCGGCGAACAAGCTCGAGACCGGCAAGTTCTGGGACATGCAGACGTGCACGGGCGACGGTCACGATCACGACCGCGAGCAGCTCACGCTGCCGGGCACGGAGCGCGACGGGCTGATCGGCGCCGTGTTCGGGGCGCTCGTGCCCGCCGGACAGGTGCCGCTCTACCCCGAGGCCCCCCACTGCAACACGCGCGGCCTCACGCCGCTCGGCGCGTTCCTCGTCCGGCGGATGGTCGAGAAGGGCATGCTGTTCGACCCGGACCACATGAGCGTCGTCGCCCGCGACCAGGCGCTCAGCGTCATCGAGGCCAACGACTACTCGGGCGTCCTCTCCTCGCACAGCTGGAGCGATCCGAGCTCGCTGCCGCGGATCTACGAGCAGGGTGGGTTCGTCACGCCCTACGCCGGGTCGTCCACCGGCTTCGTCAAGGAGTGGCGCGCGACGCGCAAGCTCGCCGACCCGCGCTACTACTTCGGGTTCGGGTTCGGGGCCGACATGAACGGCTTCGGCACCCAGGGCGGCCCGCGCGCGAACGCCGCCGAGAACCCCGTCGAGTACCCGTTCAAGAGCTTCGACGGCAAGCAGACGCTGACGAAGCAGCGCAGCGGCGTGCGGACCTACGACATCAACACCGACGGGGTCGCGCACTACGGCCTGTACCCGGACTGGATCGAGGACCTCCGCAAGATCGCCGGGCCGCAGATCATCGAGGACATGGCCCGCGGCGCCGAGGCGTACCTCCAGATGTGGGAGCGCGCCGAGGGCGTGAAGGCGGACTCGACACGGCCGAAGGGCTCGACCTTCTCGCGGCGCGCCCTCGGGGCGGTGCGGGTCGGCGACCGGCCGGATCCGCTTCTCGAGCGCGCCGGCCAGCCGCTGAGCCGCAAGGGCCGCACGTGGAGCTTCCGCGTCGCGGGGGCGAAGAACCGCAAGGCCCGCGTCCGCGCGGTCTTCACGTCCCGGGGACGTGTCGGGATGGTGACGAGCACGGCCTCGAGCCACCGCGCCGCCGGGCTCGGGGTCGGCATGCGCGCCTCGCGGGTCGCCGCGAAGACGGTGCCGTTCGGGACCGGGATCCGGGCGCGGCGCCTCGCCGGCGGCCGGACGTACCTCTACGGGGTGCGGACCGGGCGCGTGCGCTGGGTCGCGGTGGCGGCGACGTCGGTCGCGAAGAGCCCGAAGCTCGCGCGGTCCTCCCTGCGCCGCGCGGGGCTGCGGTAGCCCCGGGGGCGTGACGTGATCCGTGCCCGCTTTCCGGGCGTGGATCACGTCACTCGCGACGGCCGGGGCCGCAGCGGCATTGCGGGCGACACCGACCGGCGTATGCTCGCGGGATGGACGACGGACTGCACCGGGACGTCATGCTCGCCGCGGTCGCGGAGGAGCGGGCCGGGCACCGCGCCCTGCTCGACGGCGAGCACGCCGTCGCCCGGGCCGCCTACGGCCGCGCGGCGGACGGGTACCTCGCCTCGTGGGACCTCGCGCCCCCGCGCAGCTACGGCCGCCTCGTCGGCGCGATGAAGGCCGCGGTCCTCGGGGAGGGAGCGGGATCCCCGAAGGCGGTGGAGACCGCGCGGAGGGTGCGCGCGGCGCTCGCCGGCGACGAGGACGCCGTCGGCTCC
>JBFIDS010000475.1:0-3244 GCA_041603715.1 Paraconexibacter sp.
CCGCGCGCAGACGCTGGAGGAGTTCGACTTCGCGTTCCAGACCAGCCTGAAGCGCGACCTCGTCCTGCACCTCGGGCAGCTCGACTTCCTGCACGGCCGCGAGAACGTCGTCCTGCTCGGACCCCCGGGCACCGGCAAGACGCACCTCGCGATCTCGCTGGGGATCCGCGCCTGCCTCGCCGGCCAACGCGTCGTCTTCAAGACCGCGACCGAATGGGTCGCCCTGCTGGCCGACGCCCAACGCCACGGACGGCTCGACACCGAGCTCGACCGCCTGCAGCGGATTCCGTTGCTGATCGTCGATGAGGTCGGCTACATCCCGTTCGACCCGCAAGCGGCGAACCTCATGTTCATGCTCGTCTCCCGCCGCTACGAGAGGGCCTCTCTGATCGTCACCAGCAACAAGCCGTTCTCGGCTTGGGGCGACATCTTCGGCGACGAGGTCACCGCCGCCGCGATGATCGACCGGCTCGTTCACCACGCCGAGATCCTCGCCCTCAAAGGCGACAGCTACCGTCTCAAGGACCGCGACCTCGCCCGCACCCCCGCCGACTAGGGGCTGCCCGCGGCGAGCGCCGCTCCGGCTCGCCCTACGGGCTCGCCTACGCGACGCCCGCCGCGCCACCGACCCCAGGGGGGGTCAGTTTTCGCGCGGCGCAGACCTCGCCGGGTGGTCCACTTTTAGACCGGCGCAACCGGCACACATTTCAACCGGCCTTGACATCGTTCCCCAACCATGCGCCGCGAACGCCGCTCTCAGCTGTAGCTTGCAGCGCGGGCGACACCGCGCGGAAGCCCCCAGGGAGTCGAGCGACCCCGAAACGCGTCCGAGAGCTCGTCAAGGTCCAAGCCGCCCAAGACTCGCCTCAGGCGGCCGACTTGCCCCCCAGCGTGTCGTTTCGACACCCCGAGCGCTACCCAATAGCGCTACCCAATCGCCGATGTCAGCCCTCGTCACACATCGGCCCAAAGAAAAACCCCGCGATTTGCAGGGCTTTCCTCAGAGCGGGCGACCGGGATCGAACCGGCGACATTCAGCTTGGAAGGCTGACGCTCTACCAACTGAGCTACACCCGCAGAGCGACGTTCATCGTACCGCTCTCGACGGCGGGGCCAAGCCGCGGACCGACGAGCCTTCGCCCGGTGCCCATAGGCGGGCCTCTCGGCCGGACACGATCCCTCTCTCGCTAGCCCGGATCACACGACGCCTGGCCGGGGGCGTGCTGGACGGGGCGACCGTCCCAGTGCCATTGGCCGTTCAGGTTCTCCAGCGCGACCTCTGCCGGCTCGTTGATCGCCTCCGTGGTGTCGCTGCCGCCGTCGCGCACGCGCTTCTGCGTGAACGTGCCCGTAACCCGCGCGCCACGGTACGTGCCGTCCGCCTTGACGAGCGCCTCGGCGACGGTCCATGGTTGCCCGAAGCGCTCGGTGATCGTGACCGACGTGAACTCGCCGCTCACGAAGGTCGAGTTCGTCTTGTAGCGGACGCGTCCGTCGGCGCAGAGGTTCAGCGCGAAGTCCTCGGACAGCCCGCCGCTGTTGTTGAACCGCTGGAAGAACGCGCCGCGCAGCTCCGCGGTCAGCTGGTCGACCGCCGGCTGGCCGACCGTGTCGCCGGCGCCCGGCTGGGCGGGGGTCGGAGCGATCGTCTGCCCGGGCACGCTGCCGCCCGGGGTGGACGGGCCGCTGCCCTGGCCGCACACCTTCCAGAGGCCTCGCCCGGCCTTGCGGGCCGCTGCCTCGTCCGCGCGCAGCGATCGACCCAGTGCGGCGAAGCCTGCGCGCGCACGCGCGTGCCCGCCGCGGACCATCGCACGGTTGACGTCCGTCTTGCCGCGCCGGACCCTCACGTGCCGGGAGGAGCCGTAGAGCGTGACCCGCACACGTGCGCGCGCGGGCAGCAACTTCCGGAGCCTCGCGCGACTCGCCGTGCCGTAGCAACGCTTCGCCGCGCTGCCGGTCAACTCGGGAGCGTCGATGCCGCGCAGGTGGTAGGTGCGAGTCCTGCTGCCGATGCGGATCTTCAGCGAATCGCCGTCGGCGACCTTCGCGACCGTCCCCGTGGTCGTACGACCGTCCGCGTCAGCGGCGACCGTGAGCGCGAGAAGCACGGCCGCGACCAGGACGATCGCGAAACGGGGCGTCATGCTATGCCTGATTTCCCCCATTCGCCCAGAGTGCTCGCTTGCTCCGGCGGTGTCAAGCGGCGCCGAAACCGCGCGCCAGGCGCACACGCCGCCACGCCGTCGCAACCCGCGCTACGCTGCGGTCAGGAAGCGGGCGGACCGAGGACCGCGTGCGACGTCACCGCTCGGGCGATGACGCGGCCGTCCTGCTTGATCTCCGCCTCGGCGGACGCGATGCGGCGACCTGACGCCACGCACCGTCCCTCGCAGACGAGCGTCGAGCCCACGATGGCCGCCCGCACGTACTGCACGCTGAGCTGGACGTGCGGCGCCGCGACGCCGGCGGGCACGTGCGCGTGCACCGCCCAGCCGGTCGCGCTGTCGAGGAGGGCGGTGAGGTAGCCGCCGTGGACGATCCCTCCCCCGTTGAGATGCTCGGGCAGCGGATCGGCCTCGACGAGCGCGCCCTCGAGGTCCGCGCGCACGACCCGGAAGCCGAGATGGGCCGCGAACGGCCCCGGTCCGATGCGCTGCTCCTCGTCGGTCACGCGGGCGATCGTCGCAGGTCGCGCGGAGCGGACGAGGCCTCAGCGGGCCGGTGCGCGCGCCTCGGTCGGGAGCGTCCCGTCGTCGTCGAGGATCGTTGCCGGCGGCCACGGGCCGAACCAGTTGTCGAAGCCGCCGTCGAGCGTGACGACGCTGCCGCTGAGCGACGCGCCCAGCGGGGACGCGAGCATCGCGATGAGGTACCCGAACTCCTCCATCCGCCCGAGCCGCTGGACGGGGACGCTCGCCACCATGTCGCGGGTGACGGACGCCGGATACTTCGCGAGCGACTCGGTCGCGAAGCGGCCGATGGCGGCGGCGACGACGCGCACCCCGCGGTCGCCCCAGCGCACGGCGACGTCCCGGCCGAGCTGCTCGACCGCCGCTCGCGCGACGCCCGTGTGCGCCATGCCGGGCATCCCGTGGTGGGGGCTGACCGTGATGTTGACGATCGTCATGCCGCTCGCGGGAAGGGCCCGGTCGACGGCAGCCTCCATCATGCGCAGCGTGCCGCCGACGTTGAGGCGCTGCACCGCGCCCCATCCCTTCGGCGCGATGCCCTCGGCGGGAAC
>JBFIDS010000476.1:0-3241 GCA_041603715.1 Paraconexibacter sp.
CCACGCACGCAGCGCGGCGACCTCGGGCGACGGCAGGCCGACGGCGGCGCCCGCGTCGATCCGCCCGGCCGGCACGGTGCCGTCGGCGGCGATACGGGCGAACAGCGCGGTGCGCGCCGCGGCCGCGGCCACCGACGCGTCGTCCGGGACGGCCTCGGCGGCACGCGCGGCGTCCCCGAGACGACCGGCGCTGAGCAGGGCCTCGGCGAGCACGACGCGGGCCGGGTGAGCCTGCGGCTGGGCCTCGAGCGTGCGCTCGAGCAGGCCCGCCGCGAGGTCGACGGCTCCCGCCTCGAAGCAGGCGACGCCGACGAGGAACGCCGCGGTCGGCGACAGCGGTCCCGTGATCTCCTCGATCTGCGCGACCGCGTCGGCGGCCGGGACCCCGGAGCGCAGGAGCGCGACGGCGAGCAGCTCGGTCGTGCCGACGAACGTCGGGTGCGTCGCGAGGGCGTCGCGCAGGAGCGCCTGCGCCTCGTCGAGCTCACCCCGGCCGAGGAGCACCTCGGAGAGCGCGCAGGAGGCGAGGAAGCTGCCGCAGCCGACGGTCGCGCTGTAACGGCTCGGGGCGTCGCCCATCTCCA
Source organism: Paraconexibacter sp. (assembly GCA_041603715.1). Classification (GTDB taxonomy): domain Bacteria; phylum Actinomycetota; class Thermoleophilia; order Solirubrobacterales; family Solirubrobacteraceae; genus Paraconexibacter. The sequence goes on from JBFIDS010000476.1 coordinate 585, forward strand.
GGCACCGGCGGTGCAGCGCGAGCGCGGCGTCGTCGTCCCCGCGGGCGCGGGCGGCGAAGCCCTGCTCGTAGACGATGTCGGTGAAGCCCGGGAACGCCGCGAGCACCTCCTCGGCGACGCGGTCGACGGCGTCGAGCCGACCGGTGACGCGCAGGCTCTTCACGTACCTCGCGGCGAGCGAGGGCACGTACCCGTAGCGCGTCATGTCGGGATCGCGGACGACCTCGGACCAGGCGCGGGCGAAGCGCTCGTGCGCCTTCTCGTTCTCCCCCGCGGCCGCGTACTCGCTGCCGAGGTTGAACGCGAGGAAGGGCGTGTCGACACCCTCGGCGGCCTGGCGTTCGAGCAGCTCGATGTTGCGTCGCGACTTCCCCTTCGCGTCGCGCACGGCGCCGAGGTACCCGTAGTGGTCGACCCGGACCGAGGTCCGCTCGAGCCGCTCGGGCAGGTAGCCGGGCAGGTTCTGCGCGATCTGCTCGTGCACGCGGCCCTGGAAGCGGTAGCCAGGACGGTTGCGGAACACGCGCAGCGCGTCGTGGGTGACGGCGGTCCCGTCCCCGAGGTCCCCCGTGTGGTTGACCTCGACGAGGTAGAACGCCTCCCGCCAGGTCTTCCCGGTGAGCGCGCGCAGGGCCTCGGCGTCGCCGTCGACGAGAACCTCGTCGGCGTCGAGGTACATCACCCAGTCGCCGGTCGCGGCGTCGAAGCCGACGTTGCGTGCCGCGGCGAAGTCACCGTCCCACTCGTGGTGCAGGATGCGCGCCCCGAACGACTCGGCGATCTCGACGGTCCGGTCGTGGGAGCCGGTGTCGACGATGACGATCTCGTCGACCGCGGGGGCGACGGCGGCGAGGCAGCGGCCGAGCATCGCCTCCTCGTCCTTGACGATCATGCAGAGCGAGAGCCGCTGGCCGGTCGCCGGGACCGCGGAGGCGGCGACGGTGCGCGCCCGGGCGCCGAGGCCGCGCATCCGCGCCGCGACGTGGGCGGGGAGGTCGAGCGTCGTGAGACCCTCCCGGCGACGGCGGGCGATCTCCTCGAGGTTCTCGCGGGCGTGCGGGAGCTCGGGGTCGAGCCGCAGCGCCGCGTCGAAGAGCACGCGGGCCGGCTCGTGCGCGCCGAGCTCGTAGAAGGCGACGCCCGCCCAGTTGAGGAGGAGCGGCTCGCGCGGGTCCTCCTCGAGGAGGTCGAGCGCGGCGGTGGCGACCGCCGCGAGGATCGGGGCGACGACGGCCGGGGTGCGGGGGTGCGTCGGGTAGGGCTGCAGGCCCGCCTGGACGAGGGCGCGGCGCGCCTCCCACCGCCGATGGGGGTCCTCCACCTCGGCGGCGAGCGGGAACAGTGCGCAGTACGCGGGGATGTCGCGCGCGGTGAGGGCCGCCTCGGCGCGGACGCGCAGGTTCGCGGCGGCCGAGACCCGAGCCTTCGCCGGGGTCGCGACACCGGGCGGGGCGATCGGGGCGGAGGCGGGAGTCGTCAGGCGGAGTGCCATGGGGCGGGGACCTCCGGGGGGGCAGGGGACGTCACGCTCCCGGTGGTCGGCCGAGGCCGCCTCCGTTTGAGCCCGCGGGTCCGGACCGCGCGGCGGCGCGGGCTTCCCATTCGGGTCGGCCCCGAACCACGTATCCCCAGAAGTGGGGATGCGGCACTCGACGCTTGTCCTGGGGTCATTACCTGAAAGGGGGGATGGGGAGCGGCATCCCGGGCGCCGACAACCTCCCTGTCCCCGCCGGTCCAGCAGCCCTAGAGAGGACTTACACCCCGATGTCCAACGCCCTGAAGTCCCGCACCATCCCCGGCTCACGCCCCCGCCGCCTCTCGTCGGAGGACGCACTCGAGCTGTGGACGGAGTACCGCCGCACGAACGACCGCGCCCTGCGGGACCGCCTGGTCCTCACGTTCGCGCCGCTCGTGAAGTACATCGTCTACAAGAAGGTGCGCGAGATGCCCGCGCGGTGCGAGGTCGAGGACTTCATCTCCTGCGGGCTCGAGGCGCTCATCCAGTCGATCGATCGCTACGACCCCAAGAAGGGCGCGACGCTCGAGCAGTACGCCTGGACCCGCATCCACGGTGCCGTCCTCGACGAGCTGCGCCGCCAGGACTGGGCGCCCCGCTCCGTCCGCCGCTGGGAGCGGGACATGGAGAAGGCCGCGGATGAGTTCACCACGCTCCACGGCCGCCGGCCCAAGCCGCCCGAGCTCGCGGAGACGCTGGGCATCCCGCTCGAGGAGCTGCGCCGCCACCGCGACGAGGTGACGCGCTCCGACATGACGTCCCTCAACACCCTCGTCCTCTCCGACGACGAGACGACGATCGAGCGTCTCGACACCATCGCGAGCCCCGACGAGCGCCTCGACCCGCTCCACATGGCGCAGGCCGACGACGCCAAGCAGCGTTTCCGTGAGGCGTTCGCCCGGCTCCCCAAGCGTGAGCGCGAGGTCGCCGTCCTCCTCTACGTGAAGAACATGACGCTCGCCGAGATCGGCGACATCCTCGGCGTGAGCGAGAGCCGCGTCTGCCAGATCCACGGCGCGATGAAGAAGACTCTGCGCGAGACGCTCGGCGACGACGAGGGCCTCTTCAAGGCCGTCGCATAACTTCGGACAGCGGGTCCCCTCCACGCGCGCTCGGGTGCGCGCCGGAACGCACGAGAGCA
>JBFIDS010000477.1:0-3230 GCA_041603715.1 Paraconexibacter sp.
GGCGTCGACGGCCTCGTCCATGCAGGCGAGGACGCGGCGGGCCTGCTCGAGGAACGCCCGGCCCGCCGGGGTCACCTCCACCCCACGGCGGTCGCGCGAGAGCAGCTCGACACCGATGGCCTCCTCGAGCGCCTTGATCTGCGCGCTGAGGGGCGGCTGGGTCATGTGGAGGCGCTCGGCCGCACGGCGGAAGTGGCGCTCCTCCGCGACGGCGATGTACGACCGCAGGTGCCGCAGCTCGATGCGGCTCGGGGCAGGATCGAGCATCTACGCGCGGCCCGAGCCGGGATGCGGCGCAGCGTCGAGCGTCCCGACAACGCAAGAGGGCCGCTCAGAGAGCGGCCCTTGCGTACTACGAGGGAGGAGAGGGTGCAACCGGACGGTCAGCGGGATATGAGGCTGGCCGTTGGAAAGAGGTTGCTCGATCAGAGTAGGACGAAAACGCACGCTTCTCCAATATCAGATCGGGCCGCTGTGATTCGCGGTACGAATCAGTACCACGCATGGATCCGCCCGGGGGCGGGTACATCCGCGCGTCACTCCTCGGCGGCGCGCTCGAGGCGGGGGAAGCGGCTCGGACCGCTGCCCGCGGCGAACGGCGACTGCTGGAGGCACGCCGGTGCCGTGCCGAGCGCGGGGATCGTCACGGGGTTCCCGGTGTGGCTGCAGTCGAACGTCTCGTAGCCCCCGTTCGGCCCGATCTTCGCGCTCGCGAGCGGCGCCGGGTACGGGTTTGCGCGGTTCGTCGGCGCGCGCTTGCCGAAGACGCCGAGCGTCTCGTTCCACACGGGGGTCGTGAGCCGCAGGTAGTTGATCGGCCGCCCCGTCGCACCCGGCGCCGTGTCGTTCGTCGCCGCGGCCGCCTTCGCCCAGGACTGGGTGAAGTCGAGCTTGTACGCGTCGAGGAACGCGGCGATCGGCTCGAGATCCCGCGAGAACGGCGCGAGCCGATCGAGGAGCGGCCCCGCGGCGCGGATCACCGTGCTCGCAGCGGGCAGGCCGTCCTGCGCGGCGGTGAGGACGGGGCCCAGGTCGCGGGACAACCCGCGCAGGTCGTCACCGAGCTCCGCCCCGCCCTCGAGGGTGGGCCGCAGGTCGCGGGCGACCGGGCGCAGGGCGCGGACCGCAGGGAGCAGGTCACGGGTGAGCGCGCGGGTCGACACCGAGGTCGTGCCGAGAGCCTCGAGGAACCCGGGGATGGCACGGACGGTCGCCCGCAGGTCGTCGCTGCGCGCCGCCGTCGTGCGGAGCACCTCGTCCCCGGCGACGACGAGCTCGCGGGTCGCGGTGTCGCGACGTCCGATCGTCGAGAAGACCGTCCCCGCGTCGCTGATGAGCCGGCGCACGGCGCGGCTCTGCGCCTCGAAGGTCTTCAGGACGTCGCCGCCGTCCTCGATGAGCGGGACGAGGTTGCCGACCGAGTCGTTGATGTCCTGGGCGCGACCCTCGAGCGACGCCGCCCAGCCCTGCTGCCAGCGCTGGAGGTCCTCGCGGGACTCCTCGTCGAAGGCCTGGAGGACCTCGTCGAGCTCGACGGTCTCCTGGACACGACCGCGCGCGAGCGTGCCGCTCTCCGGCACCGGGGGAGCGTCACGGGAGCCCGAGGTCATCTCGATGTACGTCTCGCCGAGGAGCGTCTTCTGGCGCAGGATCGCGCGCGCGTCCTGGCGGATCGGCGTGTAGCGAGGCTCGATCTGGAGCGTCGCCCGTGTGCGGTCCCCGTCGCGCTCCGTGACGACGACCTTGCCGACCGGGACGCCCGAGATCCGCACGTCCGCCTGCAGCGCGAGCTGGGTCGCCTCGGGGAAGAGGACGTCGACGCGGTAGCCCTTGGGCTTGAGCGGCGTCGATCCGCCGAAGCTCACCCACAGGAAGAGGAGCAGCCCGAAGCAGGACAGCGCGAACGCCACCATGACGGCGAGGCGGGAGCGGGTCATCGCGGACGGGTTCACGTGATCACTTGGGGCAGATCCCGGCCGCCGCGAGCGGGGCGAGGAGCGGGACGAGGAGCCCGGCCTGGTCGATGTTGGAGCAGCTCACGATGAGCTGCCCGCGCCAGACGGCGCCGTTGGCGTCCTGCGTGGAGAGCATCGAGCTCGCGTTGTGCGCGAACCACGCGAGCCAGAACAGGTAGCCCTCTTCCTTGCCGGGCGGGTTGTAGGCGACGGTGTTCGTGATCCGCCGCAGCACGTCGACGCTGCGGACGAGGTCCGGGGTGAGCGGCACGAGCTGCTGCACGGCGGCGCTCGTCTGCCGCGCGACGGGACGCGCCTCGCGGCTGAGGCCGCGCAGCTCGCGCACCGCGGGGAGGCCCGTGCGCGACAACGACGCGATGTCCTCGAGGGCGGGGGTCAGCCGTCGGGCCGTCGGCTCGAGCTCCTCGAGCGTGGGCTTGAGAGCCCGGGCGAGCGGGCGCGCGGCGGCGAGCGCCCCGTCGGCCTCACGGAGCGTGCCCGGCAGCTCGGAGAGCGCGGTGCGCAGCGCGGCGTCCTCCGAGGCGATCGCGCCGAACGTCGCGTTGCCCTGCTCGACGAGCTGCTGGAGGTCGACGGACTGGTCGTCGACGCGACCGGTGAGGGACGCGAGGTTGGAGACGAGGCGCCGCAGCTCGCGCCGGCGTCCGGCGAGCGCGGTCTGCAGCTCGTCGGTCTTCGCGAGCACGGGACGGGACGTCTTCAGCAGCGAGCGGAGGTTGAGGGCCCGTCCGTCCTTCAGGCCCTCCCCGAAGCCCTGGACGAGCGACTGCACGTACCCGCGCACGTCGGCGTCGAGCCCGGCGAGGATCTCGTCGACGTTCACCTGCGGGGTGGCTCGTGCCACGGGGATGACGTCGTCCTCCCCGAGGACCGGGGCGGACTCCGTCCCGGGGTCCATGTCGATCGTCATGTCCTGCAGGCCGGTACGCGGGCGCACGAGGACCTGCGCGTCGGCGTGCACCTCGTCGAGCTTGTCGCGCTTGATGTCCATGCGGACGATCGCGCGGCCGTCCTCCAGCGAGACGTCGCCGATCTCGCCGACCTCGACCCCGGCCACCGTGATCGTCTGGCCCTGCCCGGGGGTGATCGCCTGCGCGGTCGGCAGCTCGACCTTCACGGCGTAGTAGTCCTCCCACGGGAGGCGCAGCCGCTGGTTGACGAGGATGTCGCTGCCGACGACGGCGGCGACGACGAGGAGGCCGATGATCGCGAGGATCGTCGTGAGATGCCGCTGGATCTGGGTGCGGAGGGTCA
>JBFIDS010000478.1:0-3227 GCA_041603715.1 Paraconexibacter sp.
CCACGTCGTCCGGAGCGGGTCGCAGCGGACGGGGCTCCGCGAGGTCGGACCGCCGGACGGGGATGAGCTCCGGCACCACGCCGAGGGCGGCGACGAGCCGCTCGAGGGCGAGGTACGACTCGGGGGTCGCGAAGTCGTAGAAGAAGCGCGCCGCGCCGGCCGGTCCGTCCGGCGGCGGGGTCGAGGGGTCCGCGGCCGGGACTCCCGTCCCGCCCGCGCGGACCACCTCGAGGGGCCGGTCGGTCACCCGTGGATGAGCCAGCCGTCGCAGGCGCGCGCGGCCTCCATCACGGCCTCGCTCATGGTCGGGTGACCGTGGATCTGACGCGCGAGCTCGGGGTAGCCGCCCTCGAGGGCCTTCACGTTGACGATCTCCTGGATGAGCTCGGTGCTCTTCGCGCCGACGATGTGACCGCCGAGGATCTCGCCGTACTTGCGGTCCCCGATGATCTTCACGAGGCCGGTGCGGTCGCCGTAGACGGTCCCGGCGCCGACGGCGCCGTAGGGCACCTTGCCGACGACGACGTCGTGACCGGCCTCCTTGGCCTGCTCCTCGGTGAGGCCGAAGCTCGCGACGTTCGGCAGGCAGAAGGTCGCACGCGGGATGTCGACGTAGGTGAGCGGATGGGGCTTCTCGCCGGCGGCGTGCTCGACGGCGATGACGCCCTCCTCGCTCGCCTTGTGCGCGAGGGCCGGACCGCGGACGAGGTCGCCGATCGCGTAGACGCCACTCGCCGCCGTGAGGCCGAAGTCGTCGACTTCGATGAGCCCGTCCTCGCCGAGCTTGACGCCCGCCGCGTCGAGGCCGAGGCCCTCCACGTCGGGCCCGCGGCCGGTCGCGATGACGAGCCAGTCGGCCTCGCCCTGCTCGTCGCCGTAGCGGAAGGTCACCTTGTCGTCCTGCGAGGAGACGTCCTGGACGAAGGTCTTCGTGTGGACGTCGATCCCCTGCTTCTTGAAGCCGCGGGCGGCGAGCTTGGAGATGTCGGCGTCCTCGGAGGGCAGGACGCGGTCGAGGCCCTCGAACAGCTGGACCTCGGAGCCGAGGCGCACGTACGCCGAGGCGATCTCGGTGCCCGACGCGCCCGCACCCACGACCGCGAGCTTCGCGGGGAGCTCCTCGAGCGCCCATGCCTCCTCGGTCCCGATGACGCGGCCGCCGAAGTCGGTGCCCGGGATGGCCTTCTTCACCGAGCCGGTGGCGATGATGATCGTCGTGGCGGTGAGGACGTCGTCGCCGACCTGCACCTTGCCGTCGCCGAGCAGGGTTCCGGTCCCCTCGACATAGGTGACCTCGTTCTTCTTGAAGAGCCCCGCGACCCCGCCCGTGAGCGTCTTGATCACCTTCAGCCGACGCTCGTTCACGCCGCCGAAGTCGATCTCGGGCTCGCCGACCGTGATGCCGAACTCGCCCGCCTCGCGGATCTCCTGCGCGATGTCCGCGACGCGCAGCACCGCCTTCGCGGGGATGCACGCGTAGTTGAGACAGCGACCGCCGACGACGTCCTTCTCGACGCACGCGGTCTTCATCCCGAGTTGCGCGGCGCGGATGGCGGCGACATAGCCACCCGGTCCGGACCCGATGACGACGCAGTCGAATGAGCTCTCAGCCATGGTGCGGCGAGCCTATCGGAGCGTGATCGGCGGCCCCGGGCCGCTCGGCCCCGAGGTCGTCAGCCGGGGGGGCGGCGCCGGGCCTCGGGCATCTGGATGCGCGCCATGACGCGGATCATCTTCCAGAAGAGCCAGCTGCCGTAGGCGATGACCGAGGCGCACAGCACCACGGCCCACAGGTTCGACGCCGTGATGAGCGCGAGGCTCGCGATGACGATCGTGAGGGCGAGGAGCGCCTGGAAGCCGAGGACCGCCCAGTAGCGGTGCTTCCACATGCCCCACACCGCCATGAGGATGACGCCCGAGAAGAGTGCGAGCTGCACGTACGCCGTCCCCTCGCCTTCCTCGAGCTCGTACCCGCCGATCGCCATCGCCGCGTTGATCGCGACGAGGACGATGCAGGTCCCGATCGCGAGCTTGAGGGGGAGCGGGTACTCGCCGGGCTCGAGCTGCGTGAGCGTCGCGCGCACCTCCGCGTTCTTCGCCTCGGACTTCTCGGCCCGCGTCCGGAACGCGTCGGCGGGGCCGGCGGCCCGTGCGCGCTCGGCGCCGGGCGGTGGGGCGGGACGGTCGAGGCGTCCGGCCTTGCGGCTGCGCTTACCCAACGGGGGCCTCCTGCGGCGCTCGGGACGGAAGGGGGACGCTCGCGACGGCCGTGCGCAGCGACCGCGTCGCGGCGGCGGCCGACGCGATGTCGGGGGCGTCGGCGATCGCGCGGACCACGGCGATCCGCCCGGCTCCCGCGCGGACGACGGCGTCGGCGTTCCCGGTGTCGATGCCGCCGATCGCGAACCACGGCAGGTCGCCCGCGTGGGAGGCGGCGTGCGCGACGTAGCCGAGCCCGGCCGCGCGGCGCCCGGGCTTCGTGGGCGTGGTGTGGACAGGCCCGACCCCGGCGTAGTCCGCCCCGTCGCGGATCGCGCCGGCGAGGTCCGCGGGCGCGTGGGTCGAGACGCCGACGAGCACGTCGGCCCCCACGGTCTCACGGACCTCCGCGACAGCCATGTCGTCCTGGCCGACGTGGACCGCGTCCGCGCCGGAAGCCAGGGCCAGGTCGGGACGGTCGTTGAGGACGAACAGCGCTCCGGCCGCTGTGCAGGCGTCGCGGACGACGTGGGCGCACGCGAGCACGTCCTCGTCGCGCGCGTCCTTCATGCGCAGCTGCACGAGGTCGCATCCGCCGTCGAGTGCGGCAGCGACGACCTCGGTCAGCGGCCCGGCGGCGGGCGTCGCGCCGATGACGAGATAGAGGCGGGCCGCGTGGAGGCGGGCGAGGCGGTCGGTGCGGGTCGGAGCGCTCATCGGCGGTTCGCTGAGGGTACGCGACGCCGCACCGTCGGGCTCGCAAGCGCACCAACGCCCCAGGTCACGTTGGCTGGACCAGGTCCGCTCGACGTGCCACGCGCGGCGCCGCCGGCAGGCGCGCCGGGACGCTCCGTCCGCCCGAGGGCACGTTGGCTGGACCAGATCCGCTCAACGTGCCACGCGCGGCGCCCGCGGGCCACGCGACGTGCGCGGTCTACGATTCGTGGTCGTGTCCCCGTCGAGCGCCGACGTCGTCGTCATCGGGGCCGGACTCCCCGGCCTCGCCGTCGCCTGGGCCGCCGCCCGGG
>JBFIDS010000479.1:0-3225 GCA_041603715.1 Paraconexibacter sp.
GAGTCGGTCTCCCAGTCGTCGGGGGCGATCTTCGCGATCCAGCCGTCCTCGTACGGTGACCGGTTGAGGAGCGTCGGGTCGGCCTGGAGCGCCGCGTTCACCTCCAGGATCTCGCCAGCGACCGGGACGGGCACGGGCCCGACCCACTTCGAGCTCTCCACCGTCCCGACGCTCTTGCCCTTCGCGAGCTTCTTCCCGGTCTTCTTCAACGTCACCGAGATGATCGACTTCGCCATGTTCTGGGCGACATCGGTGAGCCCGACCGTGGCGACTCCGTCGCTGTAGCGGGCCCACACGTGCTTCTCGACGAGGTAGTGGAGGTCGTCGGGGATGTCGCAACCGCGGACGTCGGTCATGGGGTCTCCTGTCGTGGCGAGTTCCAAGTGGTGACCTCGACCGGGCCGGGATCCGGACCGGCCTGGTCAGGGCGACGGTCGAAGGGGCCCGGAACCGGGGCCGGCATCCCCGGGGGCAGCGGGACGGCACCGTCCCCGGGACGGCCGCGCCCACCCCCTGGCCCGAGCGGCGGCATGGCTGCCGGCGGCGCGGGGTCCGTCTCCGCGACGGCGTCGTGCTCGGCCTCGATGTGGCAGAGGAGCATGTCGTAGGCGACGAGGCGGATCTCGCGTGCGAACTCCTCGAGGAAGGCGGGATCGGTCCCCCGCGGCTTGACGCGGTGGACGTGCGACGCGTCGCAGAACGGGCAGCACACTTCGTAGCGCATGCGACCGGTCCCCTCCTCGAGCCAGGTCCGGACGCCCTCGGGGTGGTCGGCCACGAGATGACGGTGGATCTCCTCCCGGCTCGCCTCGCGCTCGCACAGAGGACAGCGGGTCATTCCGGGCGCCTCGTCCGCAGCCACGCGGCGACATCGGCGCCGAGATCGGCGACGTGCGTGATGAGCGCTGCGCCCGCGCCGGTCGCCACGACGGTGTCCTCCTGGAGATCGCGCGCGACGAGCCCGACCTGGATCAACTCATGGGCTCGCTCGACGACGGCGAGCCGGGGCAGTCCGGTCGCTGCGACGAGCGACGTGATCGTCTGCGGCGCCTCGGTCACGCTCGCGAGGATCCGGGCGTTCGTCGACTCCGTCGCAGTGTGCAGGGCGCGAAGCACGAAATCGGCGGCAAGACCGGGTTCGTCGCCCTCCGCGACCGCCCTTGGCGGCGCCTGCTCAGACTCGAGGAAGCTGAAGTCGGCGAGACGGTCGGCGGCGGCCGCCGCGTCACGCAGGCGGGCCGCGAGCCCGCGGGCGAGCGCGGGGCTCAGGACCGAGACGGCCTCCGGGCTCACGACGCCGTCCCCTCATCGTTCGACTCCGGCGTCCCGCCGACGACCGCCGCGACCGGCTCCGGGTGCACGAGCGCCTTGTCGAGGAGCGACGTGATCTCCACGACGTCGAACGGCGCGCCGACGCTCTTCGCCGCGTCGGAGTACATCGCGAGGTCCTTCGGGCAGGCGACGACGAAGCAGTCGATGTCGCCGAGCGCCATCGCCTCCTTGATCCGCTGCTCGCTCGGGCGCTCGGCGAGACCCGAGTCGTCCATCCAGATGCGCCCGCCGCCGGCACCGCAGCAGAACGTGTTCGCCCCGTTGCGCGGCATCTCGACGAGCTCCGCACCCGCCGCGGCGAGGAGACGACGGGGGGCGTCGGTGACACGGTTGTAGCGCGCCAGGTAGCAGGGGTCGTGGTAGGTCACGCGGACACCCGCACTCCCGGACGGCGTCAGGTCGCCGCGCTCGAGCAGCTCGACGAAGAGCTCGGTGTAGTGCTGCACGGGCGCCATGTCCCCGAACTCGGGGTACTCGTTGCGCAGCGTGTTGAGCGAGTGCGGGTCGGTCGTGAAGATCGACTCGAACTCCGCGGAGGCGAACGCCTCCATGTTCTGCTCGACGAGGAGCTCGAACAGCCCTTCCTCGCCGATACGCCGGACGTCGTTGCCCGCGTTGCGCTCGCCCTCGTAGAGGATTCCGAACGAGATCCCGGCCTCGTGGAGGATCGTCGCGACGCGCCGCGAGGCCTCCTGTGAGCGCTCGTCGAAGGATGCGAAGTCGCCGACGAACCACAGATAACGGACAGGCTCCTTGCGCGCGTCGGGAATCTTGAAGTCGAGGCCCTTCGTCCAGCGCGCCCGCATCCGCGACGACTTGCCGTACGAGTTGCCCTGCTGCGAGAAGTTCTGGAGCGTCGTCTGGAGGAGCGGCTCGACGTCGCCCGCGTCGACGAGCTGGCGGCGCATGCCGACGATGGTGGGCACGTGCTCGATCCCGACCGGGCAGACCTCGACGCAGGCCATGCACGTCGTGCAGGCCCAGAGCGTCTGCGCGGGGATGACGCCACCGGCCGCGGCCATCGGCCGGGGAGCCAGCGGGCCGGTGAGCTGGGGTCGTGACTCGCGGTCGAGGACCCCGGGAATGCCCCGGCCGCCGTCGACCCACTGGCGCAGGTCGAGGATGAGGTCGCGCGGGGAGAGCGGCGCCCCCGAGGCCTTCGCCGGGCACACCTGGTGGCAGCGTCCGCACTTCGTGCACGCGTCGAGGCTGAGGAGCTCCTTCCAGGTGAGGTCCTCCATCGCGAGGATGCCCGGTGACGGAACGGCGCCGTTCGTGGCGCCGTGCGCACCGGCGCTCGCCGGGCGAGGGAGGCGCCTGGCCGCGAGCGGGTCGGTGAACGCGAGGTTCGCGAAGTCGAGGACGAGATGCATCGCCTTGGTGAACGGGATGAGCGCGACGAACACGAGCGCCGCGACCGCGTGCATCCACCAGTTGATGTGCTGGAGGTCCGACGCCGACGCCGCCCCGATCCCGAGCGCCTCGATGCCCTTCGCGAGCGAGTATCCGACCGGGGACCACTGCTCGAACTCGGGGAACCCGCTCGCACGGATCCTCAGCGCCTCGCCCGCGAAGCCGGAGATCCCGAGGTAGAGAAGGAGCCCGACGAACACCCAGTCCCCCTTGCGCATCCCATGACGGCTGTAGCCGGAGTCGGGTTCTTGCGCGCGCGTGTAGTCGAGGGTCGGCGGCTTGCTGCGGCGCCGGAGGCCGAGCGCGATGATCCCGAGGACGAACGCGAGCCCGAGGACATCGAGCAGGACCGAGTACGTGATGTAGAACGGGCCCTTGAAGAACGAGTGCTCCTCGCCGAAGAAGATCCGGACGATCTCGACGTCGATGGCGAGGATCGTCGTGCCGATGAGGAGCGCGGTGAACCCCCACATGACCGCC
>JBFIDS010000480.1:0-3220 GCA_041603715.1 Paraconexibacter sp.
CCCGGCGCGGGCGCCACCCCGGCGCGGGCGCCACCCCGGCGCGGGCGCCACCCCGGCGCGGGCGCCACCCCGGCGCGGGCGCCACCCCGGCGCTCGATGTGGATCAGGCGGGCCCTCGGCCCTGTGAATCCACATTCACGCGCCGGGAGGGGCGGGCGCAACGTCGACGCCCGCCCCCTGACGCGCTCGCGGTCACGCCGCGCTGGCCACGCGCTCGCGCGTCGCGACGGGCGCGGATGTCGTGCGGAGCTCCAGCTCGGGGTCCTCGACGGCGCCGTCGCGCAGCCGGGCGACGTCCTGCTCGTAGGCCATCTCGACGTTCCAGGGTCCCGCCGTTCCCTGACGGGGGAAGCGGTCGACGGCCCGCTGGACGTACCCGGAGGAGAGGTCGAGGAACGGGCGGCGCTCCATGTCCTGGCGGGCGCAGACCGGGACGGCCGTGTCGGCGCCCCGCGCGTCCATGCGGGAGAGGAGGCGGCACATGTGCTCGCAGACGAGGTCGACCTTGAGCGTCCATGACGCATTCGTGTACCCGAAGGCGAACGCGAAGTTCGGCACGTCGCTGAGCATCATGCTCTTGTAGACCGTCGTCGCCGGCAGGTCGACCGTCTCGCCGTCGACGCGCATCTCGATGCCGCCGAGCGGGAGAAGGTTGAGGCCCGTGGCCGTGACGACGATGTCGGCGTCGAGCTCCGCGCCGGACTCGAGGAGGAGTCCCCGCTCCGTGAAGCGCGTGATGCGGTCGGTCACCACAGATGCCGTCCCGCCGCGGATCGCCCGGAACAGGTCACCGTCCGGCACGATGCACAGCCGCTGATCCCAGGGGTCGTAGGCGGGCGCGAAGTGCGTGTCGACGTCGCAGCTGTCTCCGAGCCGCCGCTTGGCGTCGAAGCGCAGCAGCCGGCGCACGACGGCGGGATGGCGGCGGCTGAGCCGGTACATCGCCCGCTGCATCGCGACGTTCTTGCGCCGGGTCACGCGGTAGGCGCGCTCCTCGCCGAGGAGCCGTGGCAGCAGGTTCGCGATCGCGTCCTTCGCGGGCAGCGACATGACGTAGCTCGGCGAGCGCTGCAGCATCGTCACGTGCGCGGCGGTGTCGGCCATCGACGGGACGAGGGTGATGGCCGTCGCGCCGCTGCCGATGACGACGACCTTCTTGCCGGCGTGATCGAGGTCCTCGGGCCAGTGCTGCGGATGCACGATGCGTCCGCCGAAGTCCTCCGTGCCGTCGAAGTGGGGCGTGTAGCCGGCCTCGTAGTCGTAGTAGCCGGTGCCCGCGAAGAGGAAGCGGCACGTGAGCTCGACCGTCTCCCCCGTGTCCGTGCGCTGCGTGGTGACCGTCCAGCGCGCCGTGGCGGAGGACCAGCTCGCCCCGGTCACCCGATGACCGAAGCGGATGTGCTCGCCGAGGCCGTTCTCGGCGACGGTGTCGCGGAGGTAGTCGAGGATCGAGTCCGCCCCCGCGATCGCCTTCTCGTGCGTCCACGGCTTGAACGAGTAGCCGAACGTGTGGAGGTCCGAGTCCGAGCGAATGCCCGGGTAGCGGAAGAGGTCCCAGGTCCCGCCGATGGCCTCGCGGCCCTCGAGGATCGCGAACGTCTTGCCGGGGAGCTTCGTCGCGAGGTGGTATGCGGCGCCGATGCCCGAGATGCCCGCGCCGACGATGAGCACGTCGAGGTCGTTCGGCGGAGCGTCGAGCGCGTCCGCGGGGGTCAGGGTCGTCTGCGTGGTCACGGTGGCTCTCCTCGTCGATCGGTCCTGTCCGATGGTCGCTGGGCGTGGGTCTCCGAGCAAGGGTTCTCTGCCCTGAATCGGGCGATCTCCTATGCATCTTGCACACGATGGCCTACCGTTCCCTCCGATGGAACCGCCCGACGCCTGGCCGCCTCCCTCCCCGCGGGCCGCCGCTCTCGTCCGCGCGATCGTCGGGGTGCTCCTCAACGACCCCGGGGGCACCATCGGCCCCCTCCAGGACGCCACCCTCTCGGTGAGCCCCGCGGCCCTCACGGACGACCCCGTCCTCGCCGCGGAAATGGCGGCGAGCAACCGCGCCAACGTCCTGCACTGGGCACGCTGCATGCAGGCCGACCCTGGCGCAAGGGTCCCGGTGGACCTCAGCGTCGCGGTCCTCGGGATCGCGCGGGACACCGTCCGCCGCGGCCTCGACGACGTCATCGTCGCCGCCTACCGCGCCGGCCAGAACGTCGCCTGGCGCCAGTGCATGGACGTCGCCTTCCAGCTCAGCTCCGACCCCGAGGAGCTGCGAGAGGCCCTCGACGTCACCGCGCGGTCGATCTTCGCCTTCGTCGACGACACGCTCGCCGCCCTGCAGACGCAGCTGCGACAGGAGCGCAGCGAGCTGACCCGCGGCACGCACGCCGAGCGGTTCGAGACGGTGACGCTCCTGCTCGAGGGTGCGCCGATCTCGGCGGGACGCGCGAGTCGCCGGCTGCGCTACGACCTCGACCGGCGGCACACGGCCGCGATCCTGTGGCGCGAGGAGACCGCGCACGACCACGGCGACCTCGCCCGCGCCGCGGAGGCCCTGGGGCGCGCCGCGGGGCCCCACCGCCCGCTCACGGTCGTCGCGAGCGCATCGTCGCTCTGGGCCTGGTTCGTGACGGGAGGAGCGGGGGACGGGCCTGCGGCGGCCGCGAGCGAGATCGAGGGGATCGCGGGGGTGCGCGTCGCCATCGGACCGGAGGAGGCCGGAGTCGACGGGTTCCGCCGCAGCCATCTCGACGCCCTCGCGACGCACCGGCTCATGGCGAGAATGCCGCCCGACCTGCGGGTCGCGACCTATGCCGACGTCCAGCTCGTCGCGCTCACGACCGCCGACGAGAGCCGGGCCGCGGACTTCGTCTCCCGCACCCTCGGCGATCTCGCCCACGCGGACGCGGAACTGCGTGCGACCGTGCGGACGTACATCCGCGAGAACCACAACGCGTCGCGAGCGGCCGAGGTCCTGTTCGCGCACCGCAACACCGTCCTCAACCGGCTCGCCCGCGCGGAGAAGCTGCTCCCCGTCGCACTCGCGACCCACGGCCTGGAGGTGGGGCTCGCGCTGGAGATCGTCCACTGGTCGGGGCCGGGCGCTCGCGACGCGTGACGGGGTCCGGCACCCGGGCCGGCCCCTGTGGGAGCCGGCCCGGTGGGAGGGAGGACCCGGGTCGACGATCGCCAGACCCGAGCGTCCCCCCGCTACCCGCTCGCCGAGGCG
>JBFIDS010000481.1:0-3216 GCA_041603715.1 Paraconexibacter sp.
CGGTACAGGCGCAGGATCGCGCGCTGCGTCCCCTGGTCGTAGTGCTCGGAGACGAGCCGCAGGAAGTCCGCGGGCATCGGACCCTTCGCCGCGTTGGACCGGCGTGAGACCTGCCGCAGCACCCAGGGGTTGAGGATCCCGACGGCGAACTCGCCGAGCCCGCGGGTGCGCCACGCCCGGGCGATCCGGTGCCAGCGGTACCCGGGAAGGAGGGGCAGCGCGTTGACGACGACGAGGCGGGCGACGCGTTCGGGGAACCGCATCGCGGCGAGCAGGCCCACCGCTCCCCAGTCCTGGACCACGAGCTGGAAGCGATCGATCTCGCGAGCCTCCAGGAACCGCTCGATCCAGCGGTCGTACCAGGCCATCGTGAAGTCGATGTCGCCGCGCTTCGTCGAGCGGCCGAAGCCCGGCAGGTCCGGGGCGACGCCGCCGGTGCGCTCGAGGAACGGGATCCACAGGTCGCCGTTGGTGGGGACGCCGTGGACGTAGAGGGTCGGGAGCGCGCCCACGGGGGGCGCCTCCTGCCACGCCACGGGGTGCCCGTCGAGCTCGTCGGTGCGGAGCACCACGTCCGCCGCAGCAGCCATGGCCGCAGCATATTCAGGGCGCGCCGGGCCTGGCCGCGGTGGCAAGGGCCCTCCTACACTCCCGCCCATGACCATCCTCTGCCTCGGAGAGACGCTCGTCGACCTCGTGTGCGAGGAGCCTGTCTCCGGGCTCGCCGACGCGCGGGCGTTCGTCCCGCACTTCGGGGGCGCCACGGCGAACGTCGCGGTCACCGCGGCCCGCCACGGGGCCGAGGTCGCACTCGCCGGCGGGACGGGCGACGACGCCTGGGGCGTGTGGCTGCGCGATCGCCTCGGCGCCGAGGGGGTCGACCTGCGGTGGTTCCGCCTCGTCGACGGCCGGCCCACCGCCGTCGCGTTCGTCACGGTCGACAGGGCGGGCGAGCCGACCTTCCTCATCCACGGCGACGCCATCGGCGCGGGGATCGCGGCCGCCGGGCCGTACCTCGCCGACGCCGTCGAGAACGCGAGCGCGCTCTTCTACAGCACGAACGCGCTCGTCGGCGAGGAGGAGCGCGCCCTCACGACCTCCGCGCGGGAGCGCGCGCTCCAGCTCGGACGGCCCGTCGTCTTCGATCCCAACCTGCGTCCCGGGCGCTGGTCGTCCCCGGGACGGGCCGTCGAGGCTGCCCGCGAGCACCTGCGCGGGACGTTCCTCGTGAAGTGCAACCGCGAGGAGGCGCGTCTCATCACCGGCGAGCGGGACCCCGCCGCCGCCGCGCAGGGACTGCTCGCCGGGGGCGCGCAGCACGCGGTCGTGACCCTCGGGGCGGACGGCGCGCTCCTGCGCGGAGGGGGGATGCGGCTCGATGCCCCCGGGGTGCCGGCGCGCACCGTCTCCACGGTCGGGGCGGGGGACGTCCTCGTCGGCGTGCTCCTCGCCCGGCTCGCCGCGACCGCGTTCTATCCGGCAGCGATCGCCGCCGCGCTTCCCGACGCGGTCGCCGAGGCGGCCCGCGCGACCGAGCGCTGGAGCGCGCTGGAGGCACCCGCGGCCGGGTCCGGCGCCGCCGCGTGAGCGTGCGGGTCCCGACGATCCCGCGCGCGGAGTGGGTCGGCCCCTCGCGTGCGCGGGTGCGCGGGCTGCGGACCCGGCTCGCCGAGATCTACGGCGTCCCCGTCCAGCCGCCCCACCGCGATCCGCTCTCCGAGCTCGTCCTCACCGTTCTCTCCCAGTCGACGAACGACCGCAACCGCGACGTCGCCTACCTCCGCCTGCGGGAGCGGTTCCCCGCGTGGGAGGAGGTCACCGCCGCGCCGGTCGGGGCGATCGAGGAGGCGATCCGCCCGGGCGGGATCTCGAAGGTGAAGAGCGCGCGGATCGCGGCCATCCTCGCTGCCGTGGACGAGGGCAATGCGCAACGGGACCGGCGCGCCCGCACGACACGGTCGGCCTCGCCGCTCGACCTCACGTGGATGGAGGTCGTGCCCGTGGAGCGCTGCCGCGAGTTCCTGTGCGCCCTGCCCGGCGTCGGCCGCAAGACGGCCGCGTGCGTGCTCCTCTTCTCCTACGCCCGCCACGATGTCCCCGTGGACACGCACGTCTCCCGGGTCGGGCTGCGTCTCGGGCTCTTCCGGCCGGGCGCGGCGCTCGACCCCGAGCTCCACGACGCGATGAACGCGCTCACCCCGCGCGGCGCCGGGCTCGAGATGCACATGAACCTCCTGCGCCACGGCCGCCGCACCTGCGAGGCGCAGCGCCCGCGCTGCGGTGCGTGCGCCCTGCGTCGCATGTGCCCGCGCGTGGGGGTGGCGGACGCCGCAGGCTGACGAGACTGGTGCCCGGAGGGCCCCCCAGGTCACGTTTGCTGGAACTGGTCCCGCACACGCGCCAGGCGTTCCGCTCGTGCACGTGTGGGGCCCGTCGCTCCTCCCGCCTGCGACGAGGGAAAAAGGAGCGCCGCGGCGCCTCGGGCCGCCCGCGCCCGTCTGCCGATCGCTCCGGGCGGCGAACCCAGGTCACGGTGCGTGCGCCCGTTGTACGCAACGTGACCTGGGGCGCCGGCGGGGACCGTCGGCGCCTCGCGCGGCGTGCCACGGACGCCGACGACACCTTTCCCTCGTCGCCGATCGGTCGACGTCCGCGCGTCCACGTGGCCCGAGCGGGGCTCCACCCATACCGGCACCCACACCGCCACGTGGCACTTTCGCTGGACAGATGCCAGCAAACGTGACCTGGGGGCGTTCAGGAGACCGCGATCCGCCCGCCGCGTGACGGCGCGAACGTGATCGCGCGGCGGATGGTCCCCTCCGCCCGGGCACCGGGGGCGGCCCGCAGGGCCGCGCCGTCGAGGATCGCCCCGAGCACGACCTTCATCTCCTGCAGCGCGAAGCTCGCACCCAGGCAACGCCGCACGCCGCCTCCGAACGGGATCCACGTGTAGGTCCCGGGCTTCTCCCCCAGGAAGCGCTCGGGACGGAACGCCGTTGGGTCCGGGTAGAGGTCCGCCCGCCGGTGGAGCAGGTAGATCGACGGCGCGACGTTCGTCCCCTCGGGGAGATCCCACGGGCCGAGCGTGAGCGGCGCCTTCAGCGTGCGGACGACCGCCGGGACGACGGGTCGCAGGCGCAGCGTCTCGGCGATGACGGCGTCGAGCTGCGCCTCGCCGCCGTCCCGGCGCTCCGACCGCAGGCGCTCGATCCACTC
>JBFIDS010000482.1:0-3212 GCA_041603715.1 Paraconexibacter sp.
CGCGAGTCGAGCTCGGCGTTGCTGCCGACGCCCGTGATCGCGCTGCGGGCCTCCTGACGCTCCCGTGCCCCCCGGACGCGGGCGGCGACGTCGGCGGAGGTGGTGGCCGGCGGGGCGGCGAGCTCCTGCGGGGTCGGGCGAGGCACCGCGACGAGGAGGTCGAAGCGATCGAGCAGCGGTCCGCTCAGACGGCGTCGGTACCGCTCGTGGTCGCGGTCGTCGCACCGGCAGCGATCACCGTCTCCCGCGTGCCCGCACGGGCACGGGTTCATCGCCGCGACGAGCATGAAGCGGGCGGGGAAGACCGCGGATCGCTGTCCTCGCACGACCGCCACGCGGCCGTCCTCGAGTGGCTGGCGCAGGGCGTCGAGCACGTGCCGGGGGAACTCGGGCAGCTCGTCGAGGAACAGCACTCCGCGGTGGGCGAGCGTCACCTCGCCCGGCCGGGGGGACGCCCCGCCCCCGACGAGCGCGGGCGGCGAGATCGTGTGGTGCGGCGCGCGGAAGGGGCGCTCGGACGCGAGGCTCTCCGTCGGGTGGCCCGCGACGCTGTGGATCCGCGTCACCTCGATCGCCTCGCGGCGGACCATCGGGGGGAGGATCGACGGGACCCGGCGGGCGAGCATCGTCTTCCCGGTCCCGGGCGGCCCGGACAAGAGGACGTTGTGTCCGCCCGCGGCGGCGACCGCGAGGGCCTCGATGACCGCGGCGTGACCGCGGACGTCGGCGAGGTCCGGACGACGGCGGCCCGCGTCGGCGACCGGCTCCCCCGCGCGCCCGTCCGGCACCAGCGGATCGGGCTCCGGCGTCCGGGGCTCCCGCCCGTCGAGGATCGCGACGAGATCGCGCAGCGTGCCCGCCCCGTGGACCGCGAGATCGCCGACGAGCGCGGCCTCCCCCGCGCTGCGGTACGCGACGACGACGCCGGCGAGCCCCGTCTCGCGCGCACCCTCGGCGATCGCGAGGGCGCCCGGGACGGGCCGGATCTCGCCGCCCAGCGAGAGCTCGCCGTACATCCCGAGGCGGTGGAGGCGGTCGGCCTTCGCCTGGCCGGTCGCGACGAGCACCGCGCACGCGATCGCGAGGTCGAAGCCGGGGCCGTGCTTGAGGAGCGCCGCCGGCGCGAGGTTGATCGTCACCCGTCGCTCGGGGAAGGTGAGCCCGCTGTTCACGATCGCGGCGTGGATCCGCTCCCGTGACTCGCGGACCGCCCGGTCCCCCATCCCGACGATCGTGAACGAGGGCAGTCCCGGGCGAACGTCGGCCTCGACGGTGACGCGCCGCGGGTCGAGCCCGTCGACGTGGAAGGTGGTGACGCGGCAGAGCACGCCGGGGACGCTAGGGACGCCCGCGTCACGGCACAGCACGTCATCGCGACATCCGCCCGCAGATTCCGCGTCGGATCGCCGGGGCTCGGCGACGGCGAGGCGGACCGTCACGAACGCTGCGAGGAACCGTCTGCGCGCGCCACGGACACGTGACGCGCCGGGGCCTAGCGTCGGACCCATGACGAGCACGGACCCGCGCCACCGCCTCGGCCGTACCGGAGAGGACCTCGCCGCCGCCCATCTCGAGCGGCTCGGCTACCGCATCGTCACGCGCAACCACCGCACGCGCTTCGGCGAGCTCGACATCGTCGCCGTGGACGCGGAGACGCTCGTCTTCTGCGAGGTCAAGACGCGACGTGCCGGTGCGTGGGGCCCGTGGGAGGCCTTGGACGCGCGCAAGCGGGCCCAGGTCCGCCGGATCGCCCGCGAGTACCTCGCGACCGTGCCCGACCGCCCGCGCACGGCGAACCTCCGCTGCGATGCGATCGGCGTCGTCATCGACGCGCGCGGACGGCTCGTGTCCCTCGACCATCTCGAGGGGGCGTTCTGACGGTGCTACCCGAGCGTGAGCTGCTGATAGGCCGCGGAGCGGAAGCTCAGACGGTGCAGCGGCGAGACCCCGTGGCGCTGGATCGCGTCGCGGTGCTCCGGGGTCGAATAGCCCATGTGGGTCCCGAAGGCCCACCCCGGGTGCCGCTCCTCGGCACGCTGCATGAAGCGGTCACGGCTCACCTTCGCGACGATGGACGCCGCCGCGATCGCCGCCGACGTCGAATCGCCCTCGACGATCGCCCGCTGCTCGTGCTCCATCTCCGGCACCCGGAACCCGTCGACGAGGCACAACGTCCCCGGCCGGGCCACGCGCAGCAGCGCGTCGCGGAGCGCGAGGAGGTTCGTGCGGTGCAGACCGCGATCGTCGAGCCCGGGCACGCAGCGCGAGACGACGGCGACACGGCTGACGGTCCGCAGGACCACGGGGTAGAGCGCCTCGCGCCCGTCGTGGGTGTGCTGCTTGGAGTCGTTGAGCGCGGTGAGGGCGCGCACCTCGCGCGGGCCGATGCGCTCGATGTCGATGAGGACGGCGGCGGCGACGAGCGGCCCGGCGAGACATCCGCGACCGGCCTCGTCCGCACCGGCGACGAAGCGGACTCCCAGCCGGCGATCGTGCTGGAAGAGGCGCCGGCCGGTTCGCCGTGGCTCAGAGCGGCCCGATGCGCTTCGGCGGCCAATAGGTGGCGAAGGCGCCACCGATGATCCACTTCTTGGGGACAGGACCCCATTCCCGGCTGTCGGCGGAGGCTCCACGGTTGTCGCCCATCATGAAGAAGTGATCGGGCGGAACGGTGATCGTCTTCGGCAGATCGCAGGACTCGCTGCCCTCGCAGTCCCGGACGTAGTCGGCGTCCTGCCGCTTCCCGTTGAGGATCACCTTGCCGTCGCGGACCGAGATCCGGTCGCCGCCGACGGCG
This sequence comes from Paraconexibacter sp., assembly GCA_041603715.1. Taxonomy (GTDB): domain Bacteria; phylum Actinomycetota; class Thermoleophilia; order Solirubrobacterales; family Solirubrobacteraceae; genus Paraconexibacter. Next base: position 2,798 of record JBFIDS010000482.1, read on the forward strand.
ACGACCCGCTTGACGAAGTTCTGGTCGGAGCGATCCGCCGTCGGCTTGTCGCAGACCTGCCCCTCGGGAAGGTCCGCTTTGCCGCACAGGTTCTCGTCGGCGCCGCGGGGCGGGTGGAAGACGACGACGTCCCCCACGCTCGGGTCCCCGAAGTTGTTGCCGAGCCGGTTGACGAGGACGCGCTGCCCGACCTCGAGCGTCGGCACCATCGACTCCGACGGGATGCGGTACGGCTTGACGAGGAAGGCCTGGATGCCGAGCGCGAGGCCGATCGCGACCGCCACGATGACGAGGGTCTCGACGATCGAGCCCCCCGTCGTGGTCGGCTTGTGCTTCACGCCTTCTCGTCGGCCGGGGCGTCGCCCTCGGCCTCGGCGGCAGGCGCGTCGGCCTCGGCGGCCGGCTCCTGCGCCTC
>JBFIDS010000483.1:0-3192 GCA_041603715.1 Paraconexibacter sp.
CGAGCCCCTTGAGCGCGTGGGTGTAGCAGAGCGGATGGGGCTTGAACGACCGAACGGCATCGACGCCGAAGACGTTGTCGACGAGGAGGAGGAGGCCGCAGGCGTCGAGGGTCGCGCGCCCGCCGCGCGCACCCGAGTTCGTGAGGACCGAGATCCGGTGGCCCGCGTCGCGCAGGAGGCCGAGGGCGGCGGCGGCCTCCGGCCACGCCGGCAGCGCCGCCGCGGCATCCAGGGCCGCCGGGATCCCCCCCGGGTCGAGGCCGCGACGCGCGACGACGCCCTCGAGGGCGGAGCGCAGGTGCTCGGGGAACGGCCGCCAGTCCCCGAGGATCGCGTCGACCATCCCGCCCCGCACCGCGAGGCCGAGGACGTCGAGGCCGAGCTGCGGGTCGGACCAGGGCGCGCCGATCGGGGCGGGATCGGTGAGCGTCCCGTTGAGGTCGAAGAGGACGTCCACGGCGGGCATCCTCCCCGATCCGGGCCCCGAACGCCCCTCCGGCGGGGCGATCCGGGCCGCGGACGTGCCGCGTACCCGTCCGTGATGACCCTCGCGCTCGTCGACCTGGTCGCCGCCGCCACCCTCTGCGGCGCTGTGACCCCGCGCCTGAACGCTCGTTAGGCTCCTTGGGGTGCTCACCCCGCTTCCGCCCGTCCCCGTCCGCGGCCGCGCGATCGAGGTCGCCGAGGTCCCGGGCGACCCCGCCCGCTCCGCGATCGTCCTGCTCCACGAGGGGCTCGGATCGATCGGCCAGTGGCGGGACACGCCGACGCGGCTCGCCGACGCGACCGGTCGTCGCGTCGTCGTCTACGCCCGCTGGGACCACGGTCGCTCGGATCGCGCCCCCGCGCCCCGCACGCGTGACTTCTTCGACACCGAGGCCGACGTCGTCCTGCCGGCCCTGTTCGAGGCGCTCGGGATCTCCGAGCCGCTGCTCGTCGGCCACAGCGACGGCGGGACGATCACGCTCCTCCACGCGGCGCGCCATCCCGTCGCCGGTATCGCGGTCATGGCCCCGCACGTCTTCGTCGAGCCGGGCGGCGAGGTGGGGATCGCCGACATCCGCGAGAAGTTCGACGCGGGCCTGCGCGACGGTCTCGCGCGCCACCACGACGACCCCGACGGGATGTTCTTCAGCTGGTACGACCTGTGGTCGAGTGCCGAGTTCGCCGACTGGAACATCGAGGCCGACATCGGGACGGTGACCGCCCCGGCGCTCCTCATCCAGGGGATCGACGACCCCTACGGGTCGGTCGAGCAGATCGACAGGATCGCCCGCCGGCTCGCCGGTCCCGTCGAGCGGCTCGAGCTCCCGGGCGGGCACGTGCCCCACCACGAGCACCCGGACACCGTGATCGGTGCGATCGCCGACCTCGCCGCGCCGCTGACCTGAGCGTGCCGGGCGGCGACGACGTCGAGGTCATTCCGCGCCGGCGATCTCCCCCTTGCCGAGCGCGAGGAGCAACGCGTCGTTGGCGCCCTCACCGATCTGCGTCTGCGGAGCGTCCCGGCGCAGGCGAGCGAGCTCGTCGTCGGCGCGGTACGAGCGGCTCGCCGACAGGCGGGAGGCGATCTCGACCGCCCACACGGCGGTGTCCGACGCGACGACCTTCGCCGCGGTCGACAGCTCCCGCGCGTTCTCCGCGTCGGCGTCGACGGCGCGGGCCGCCCGCTCGGTGAGCGACTCGGCGGCCATGAGGCGGGCGCGCAGCTCGCCGACGCGCAGCTGCACGTGCGTGTGGTCCCCGAGGACGCCATCGCCGATCTCGCGCTCCGTGGACTCGGAGAGCGCCACGGCGAGCGCGCGGTCGGTGATGCCGAGCGCGCGGCAGGCGACGTTGACCCGCCCGACACCGAGAGCGCCGAGCATCTGCCGGGCCCCGCGGCCCGCCCCCTCGGGCCCGCCGAGGATCTCGGCGCCCGGCGCGTGGTGGTCGCGGAACTCGTAGGCGGCGGACTCCACCCCGCGATAGCCGATCTTGTCGAGCTCGCCCACCGCCCAGGAGTCCCCGTCGCGCCCGACCGCCGGGAGGACGACGCACGACAGGTCACCGTCCACACGCGCCATGAGGAAGACGACGTCGGCCGAGACGCCACCGGCGACCCACCGCTTGCGGCCATCGACGACGAACCCGCCGTCCGGGGCGGCCGTCGCGGTGGTCTCCAGGCGTGAGAGGTCGCTGCCGGCCTGCGGCTCGGTGATCGAGAAGGCCGCGTGAGCGGATCCGTCGGCGAATCGCGGCAGCCACCGGTCGCGCTGCTCGGGGGTGCCGTCCCGGAGGAGCAGCGTGACGGCGAGGCCCGTCGGATTGACCGCGCCGGTGAGCGAGATCCAGGCCCGTGACAGCGACCGCCACACGGGGACGAGCTCAGCGACCGTCCGCCCCACGCCCCCATGCTCGCGCGGCACGAGCGCCCCGGGGACGCCAAGCGCGACGAGCCGCTCCCACACCTCGTCGGGAAGGACGTCCTCGCGGTCCCACCCGGCGACCCCCGGGAGGGCGACGTCCTCGACGAATACGTCCACGGCGTCGGTGAGCGCCGAGGCGGACAGATCGGTCCCCGTCATGCGCGCGCTCCTACCCGACCGGTGGCCGGGGCAACCGCCTGCGGGCGCGCGACCGCGCGGATGATCTGCGCGCGGCCCGATCGGGTAGGAACTTCCGACATGACCGACACGACCGCCCTCACCGCCCGCGCCGAGACCCTCCGCCGCCTCCACGACGAGCAGCGCCCGCTCGTCCTCCCGACCGTGTGGGACGCGTGGTCGGCGCGCGTCGCGGTCGACTGCGGCTTCCCCGCGCTCACCGTCGGCAGCCACCCGCTCGCGGACAGCCGCGGTTCGACCGACCAGGAGGGCCAGTCCCTCGCGGAGGTCGTCGAGGCCGTCGCGCGGATCGTCGCCTCGGTCGACGTCCCGGTCTCGGTCGACCTCGAGTCCGGCTACGGCGTGGGCCCCGACGAGCTCGTCTCCGCCCTCCTCGAGTGCGGCGGGGTCGGCCTCAACGTCGAGGACACCGTCCACTCCGAGGGGGGGCGCGTGCGCTCCACGGAGGAGCACGCCGGGTACGTCGCGGGCCTGCGGTCCGCGGCCGAACGCGCCGGCGTGCCGGTGTGGATCAACGGCCGCACCGACCTCTTCGCGCACGCCGAGGACAAGCACGCCGTCCGCGACGAGGTGCTCGATCGCCTTC
>JBFIDS010000484.1:0-3146 GCA_041603715.1 Paraconexibacter sp.
CCGCCTGCTGCTGCGCCGCCCGCTCGGACTCCTCGCGCTCCGCGCGCGCCCGGGCCTTCTTCTCCGCCTTCGTGCTCGTCGCCATGGACCACAGCGTGCCATCCGGACCTCCATGCGACATGAGGGCTCGTCCGATGCGCGCCGCGGGTTTTCCGCAGGTGCGGGCCGCCCCGCGCACCGGGTCCTCGCCGCTGTCGGTGACGGAGGCGTCACGTTCCTGGACACCGCGACCCGGGACCCGCGAGACTGTCGCGATGAGCACCACCCCCGCCGAGCGCAGCTTCGACAAGGGCGTCCCCACCCGGACCGCGAGCCGCGCGCTCCTGCCCCCGTTCACGCAGGAGCACGAGGACCTCCGCGCCTCGATCCGCCGCTGGGTCGCCGACGAGCTCGCGCCGAACGCGACGCAGTGGGAGGACGACCGGTGGTTTCCCGACAGCGTCTTCTCCCGCATGGCCGAGCTGGGGTTCCTCGGGCTGAAGTACCCCGAGGAGTACGGCGGGCAGGGCGGCAACCACGTCCATCAGGCCGTCATGGCCGAGGAGCTCGCGTGGTGCGGGTCCGCCGGCCTCGCCGCGGGCGGCGGGGCCCCCCAGGACAACGCGACGCCCCCGATCTTCAAGTTCGGGACCGAGGACCAGAAGCAGCGCTACCTCGTCCCCGCGATCCGCGGCGAGAGGATCGCGGCGCTCGCGATCACCGAGCCCGACGCCGGGTCCGACGTCGCGGGCATCCGCACCCACGCCACGCGGGTCGACGGCGGCTGGCTCATCAACGGGTCCAAGATGTTCATCACCAACGGCGTGCGCGCGCACTTCCACGTCGCCGCCGTGAGGACGACGCCCGAGGGCGGGCACAACGGGATGAGCTTCTTCATCATCGACGCCCGCGGCGAGGACGGCGAGCTGAGCCCGGGCGTGACGACGTCGAAGATCGAGAAGCTCGGCTGGCACGCCTCCGACACGGGCCTCATCTCCTACGAGGACGTCTTCGTGCCGGAGGAGAACCTCCTCGGGGAGCTCGACAAGGGCTTCTTCCTCATCATGGCCAACTTCCAGTGGGAGCGCCTGCTCATGGCGCTCGGCGCGGTCGGCGGGATGCAGGCGGCCTTCGAGAAGACGCTCGCCTACGTGAAGGAGCGCGAGGCGTTCGGCCGGCCCATCGGGAAGTTCCAGGTCGTCCGGCACAAGCTCGCCGAGATCGCCGTGACGATCGAGGGCGGCCGCGACCTCACCTACCACGCCCTCCGCCTCTTCCACAGCGGGCAGGACGCGGTGCAGGAGGTCACGATGGCCAAGCTCGCCACGCAGCGGGCCGCCTTCGAGGTGATGGACGAGTGCCTGCAGCTCCACGGCGGCGCCGGCTACATGGAGGAGTACGGGATCGAGCGCGCCGCCCGCGACGCCCGGCTCGGCCCGATCGGCGGCGGGACCGACGAGATCATGAAGGAGATCCTCGGCAAGACGATGGGCCTCTAGCCCGTCCGGTCACGTTCGCCGGCCTGGGTCCGCCGAGCGTGACCTGGGCCCGGAGGTCCACTCGTCCGCGCCCAACGCGGCGCGCGTCTCGTTGGCCGGGTGCCAATAGGATGAGCCGCCGTGGGCCTGCGCGCCCGCTTCACGACGCAACCGACGAACAGGAGCAGGAGCATGGGAGTTCTCGACGGGAAGGTCGCCATCGTCACCGGGTCCGCCCGCGGCATCGGCCGCGCGACGGCGGAGATGCTCAGCGAGCAGGGCGCGAAGGTCGTCATCAACGACCTCGACAAGGACGTCGCCGAGCAGACCTCCTCGGAGATGGCGGGCGAGACCGCGGTGTTCGCCGGCGACCTCACGAAGGGCGACACGCCCGACCAGCTCGTGCAGACCGCCGTCGACGCGTGGGGCCGGCTCGACATCATCGTCAACAACGCGGGCTACACCCTCGACGCGCCGATCCACAAGATGAGCGACGACTGGTGGGACCGCATGATCGCGATCCACACGACGGTCCCGTTCAAGGTCTGCCGTGCCGCCGCGCCGCACCTGCGCGAGCCGGCGAAGAAGGAGAAGGAAGAGGGCGTCGAGGTCTTCCGCAAGATCGTCAACGTCTCCTCGATCTCGGGCACGATGGGCAACGCCGGCCAGGCGAACTACTCCGCGGGCAAGAACGGCGTCGTCGGCCTGACCAAGACGCTCGCCAAGGAGTGGGGCCAGTTCAAGATCAACGTCAACGCGGTCGCCTTCGGCTTCGTCGACACCCGGCTGACGCAGTCGAAGGTCGATGACAACACGATGGAGATCGACGGCGAGAAGGTTCAGCTCGGCATCCCCGACCAGATGCGCCAGATGGCGTCGATGCTGATTCCGCTCGGTCGCCCGGCGACGCCCGAGGAGGCCGCCGGCGGCATCTTCTTCCTCTGCTCGCCGTGGTCGAACTACGTCCACGGCCAGGTGCTCAACGTCTCCGGAGGCGTCTTCTCCGGGATGATGTCCTGAGGTCCCGCTGACCCCGGGCTCGAGATCGCACGGGTGACGGAGGAGGACCTCGGCGTCCTCCTCCCGCTCGTGCGGGCGTCCCGCGACTTGCGCGCGACCGGCGTCACCGAGGAGCTCAACGCCTCATGTCGCGACGCCGCCGCCTCGCACGGGGCCGCGCACGTCGCGTGGACGACGGGGCCGGGCAACCTCCCCGCGCAGGCGGTCTACGACCGCGTCGGCGGCCGGCGCTCGGAGTGGGTGCACGACGACGTGCCGGCCGGCGAGGACGTCGCGTCGAGCGTGAGCGCGCAACCCGACAGGTAGTCGCCCGCCGGCGAGCCGACGTAGGCCGCCATGGCGGCGACGACGGAGGCCGGGGTCGTGTCTCCCGGCAGGAGCGCGACGGCGGTCATGCCGTACTGCGACCACTCGGTCCCGAGGGTGCGCGCGAGGTTCTCGACGCCCGCGCGGATCGCGGGGGCGTGGACGAAGTCCGACGGGGCCGGGGCCACGAGGACGACGGTGCCCGCGCGCGCGGGGACGAGCGCGGCGTTCGCGACGGCGTGGACCAGAGCCCAGGCGCCGTCGAGGGTCGCCCGAAGAACGTCCCCGGCGTCACCGGCGCCGTCGACGGCACGGACCTCGGAGAGGACCGCCCGGACGTCCACGACGAGGACGCGCGCCGGC